>NZ_JBFTLU010000004.1:0-29899 GCF_056396605.1 Pseudomonas sp. 05T35 | reverse complement strand
ATCCTGGACCGATTCGAAACCACCACCAGCCGCCTGCTTGCCGAGCATCTGCCCGACTCCAGAGTGGTCAAGGTTTTTAACGCGATCCTCGCTCAAGACCTGGTGCAGGACTCGCGCCCAAAAGCTGCACCCGACCGACGCGCACTGCCGATCGCTGCGGATGACCCGGCCGCGAAAACCCTGGTGATCACGTTGCTCGACGAGATCGGATTCGACGCTGTCGATGCTGGCAGCCTTGATGAAAGCTGGCGATTCGAACGGGCCAAACCCGCCTACTGCATACCTCTGGATAAACAGGGGCTGAAGGTTGCCTTGGCGGCGGCCCAACGACAGGTCGAATTGCCTGATGGATCGTGGCGTCGCTGAGTAGCCCGCAACATCGCCGCTCGGTGGCTTTCCGTGCAAACCCTTGGACCGAGGCTCAAGCCAGCAGCTCGCTGATCCACCGGGCCTGCCGGGCGATGTCTTGCACCTTCTCCTCGGGCACGGCCTGCCGCGCTCGGGCGAAGTTGCTCAGGGTCTTCTGTTTCTCGCGCAGCATGCGCTGCCACTTGGCCAGGAACACCGGACTGCGTGCCTGCATCTGCAGCGGGCCGAAGTACAGCTCCTCGGCGGTGTACATCACCGGCCCAGCGCGCTCGGCGACGATGATTTCGTAGTCGAAGCGGTTTTCCCGCAGCACTTCCTCGCAGAGGATGCGGTAACCATTTTCCATCAGCCATTGGCGCAGTGGCTGCTCGCCACCGTTGGGCTGCAGGATCAGGCGCTCCTGGCCGCTCAGGCGCGCCTTCCCGCTGTCGAGGATGTCGCGGATCGTCTCGCCGCCCATGCCGCAGATGCTGATCGCCGTGATCCCGTCTGCCGGCTCGATCGCCGCCAGGCCGTTGGCCAGGCGCACGGTGATCCGCTGGTCCAGGCCGTTCTCGCGCACGGTGCGTTCGGCCGAGCAGAACGGCGTCAATGCCACCTCACCGGCCACCGCCGCCGCGATAGCGCCACGGCGCATCAACGCCACCGGCAGGTAGCCATGATCCGAGCCGATATCGGCCAGGTGCGCACCTGCTGGCACATGCCCCGCCACGCGCTCCAGGCGCATGGACAATGTCTGTTCGTTCAACTGCCGCCCCTTTTCACCACGAACGTCCGGCACCTTTGGCTGGATCGGGGCGCGATTCTGTCGGGCAACGCCGTGCATTTCAACTTTAATTGGCTTCGCCGAAATGGGTGTTCGATGACGCCACCTACGGCCGCAGCGCCAAGGCACGGGACAACCCCGACCATGTCGACACAAGCGTGTTCAACTACCGCTGGCGCCCAGGCCTGATTCAAGGCTGTGATTGATGCGGATCACCTTTGAGGCCGATCCGACATCGGTGAACTTCCCCCGATAAGCACGTTCTCAACAGCGGCTCGTGATATCTGACAAGCCGTTGTTCTTTGCGCGGCTCTTTTGGACAATCACGGACTGGAAAGAGCCAGCCCGGCAAAAAACGCCCCCAAATGCACTCGGTCCGCTGAACCGGCCCAAAGGTAGGCGCAACACGGTCTAATCTGAATAGAGCACGACCACAAACACACCTCTCGTCTCTTGATACAGGAAAAATGGGATGACCGTCATAACAGCGCGCCAATGCTCGTCATGGGCCCTGATCTCCCTGCTCGCCATCAACCTGGCGCTAACAGCCGGATGCTCAAGCAAAACTGCCGCACACCGCTATTCGACCTCAAGCACAGCCTCGAACTGCTACGCCAAAGCGCTACCCTCTGCCGGCGAAGGCGGCTTGGCCTGGGGCTCCACTTTGGGCATGGCTCGGCAAAAATCCCTGGATAATTGCAAACGCTATGCCGGCCAATCCGGTGGCACGCCGAGTACCTGCCATGTGGTGACAGCGGAGTGCAAAAAGTAATAGCGCGTTCGCAGTGTCTGCCAACTGAGGGAGTACACGCATGCACGATCCCTTCAATCTTCTTCGTTTCGTCGAGGCCCAGCGCCCGGTTTTTAGCCGAGTCATGGAAGAGTTGCGCGCCGGGCACAAGACCAGCCACTGGATGTGGTTCATCTTCCCGCAACTGCAGGGCCTAGGGCATAGCGAGATGGCCCGGCGCTTTGCCATTTCCGGTGCTGCCGAAGCCCGGGCCTATCTGCTGCATGATGTGTTGGGACCACGGCTGGAGGAAAGCGTCAGTACCCTCCTGCAACACCGCGACAAGAGTGCGCTGGCCATCCTTGGTCACCCCGATGACCTGAAGTTGCGCTCCTGCCTCACGCTGTTCGCCAGCATCAAGCCCGAACAGCCCCTGTTCCAGCGGGCCCTCGACCAGTTTTTCGCTGGTGAGCCAGACGCCAGGACCCTGTCCCTTCTTCGAGAATAAGGTCGACACGAGCTACATCGCGACGGAACGCCGTGATCGGTGCACAGAGCAACCGATGTCTCGCGCCGGCTGATTGTCACATCGTGTAGACGATGCTTCTCATTTTGTCTGATTGTTCCCGGAGCCCCCCCCGACCTGAACGATCAGGTCAAGGTGGCCCACTCCAGGATCCAGGGTCCAACGCTCGTGTTACCTGAGGTCGAAGCGGTCAAGGTTCATCACCTTGGTCCAGGCTGCCACGAAGTCTTTCACGAACTTCTCCTGCGCATCGCTACTGGCATAGACTTCGGCCAAGGCCCGCAGTTGCGAGTTTGAGCCGAAGACGAGATCGACACGAGTGCCTGTCCATTTGAGGTCGCCGGTTTTGCGATCGCGTCCTTCAAACTCTTCATTGGCGTCCGAGACCGGCTTCCATTCCACGCCCATGTCGAGCAGGTTGGTGAAGAAGTCGTTGGTCAGCGCTTCAGTTCGCTGGGTGAAGACCCCGTGCGGCGTTTGTCCGACGTTGGTGTTCAACACGCGCAGGCCACCAATGAGCACCGTCATTTCTGGCGCGGTGAGTGTCAGCAGTTGCGCCTTGTCGATCAGTAACGCCTCGGCCGGTACGCGGTATCGGGTCTTGAGGTAGTTGCGGAAGCCATCGGCGATGGGTTCTAGAAACCCGAAAGATTCGACATCCGTCTGCTCCTGGCTCGCGTCCATCCGCCCCGGACTGAAAGGCACCGTGACGGTGTGACCGGCATTTTTCGCCGCCTGTTCGACACCCGCGCTACCGGCCAGCACGATCAGGTCCGCCAGCGAGATCTTCTTGCCGCCAGTCTGCGTGCTGTTGAACTCGCTCTGGATTTTCTCGAGGGTCGCCAGCACGTTCGCCAGTTTCGCAGGCTGGTTGGCCGGCCAGTCCTTCTGCGGGGCCAGGCGCAGGCGCCCACCGTTGGCACCACCGCGCTTGTCGGAGCCACGGAAAGTGGAAGCCGCCGCCCAAGCAGTTGATACAAGCTGCGAGACTGTCAGGCCCGACGCCAGAAGCTTGCTCTTGAGTGAGGCGATGTCACTGTCGTTGACCAGTGCATGGTCGACCGCTGGAATAGGGTCTTGCCAAATGAGCTCTTCGTTCGGCATTTCCGGACCGAGGTAGCGCGAAAGCGGCCCCATGTCGCGGTGGATCAGCTTGAACCAGGCGCGAGCGAACGCGTCGGCCAACTGATCCGGATTGGCCAGAAAACGCCGTGAAATCGGTTCATAGATCGGGTCGAATCGCAGGGACAGGTCCGTGGTCAGCATGGTCGGATTACGCCGCTTGGACGGGTCGTGAGCATCGGGAATGATGCCCGCGCCAGCGCCGTTTTTCGCCGTCCACTGGTTCGCACCGGCCGGGCTCTTGGTCAGTTCCCACTCGAAACCGAACAGGTTCTCCAGGTAGTTGTTGCTCCACTTCGTGGGCGTAGTGGTCCAGGTCACTTCCAGGCCGCTGGTGATCGTGTCGCCACCTTTGCCGGTGCCGAAGCTGCTCTTCCAGCCCAAGCCCTGCTGTTCAAGGCCTGCGGCTTCGGGTTCGGCGCCCACATTGGACGCAGGCCCGGCACCGTGGGTCTTGCCGAAGGCATGCCCACCGGCGATCAGGGCTACCGTTTCTTCGTCATTCATCGCCATGCGAGCGAACGTTTCACGAATATCCACTGCAGCAGCGACCGGGTCCGGGTTGCCCTCCGGGCCTTCCGGGTTGACGTAGATCAGGCCCATTTGCACCGCGGCAAGCGGTTTCTCCAGGTTGCGCTCCTGGACAGTAGGGCTCTCATCTTTGCCATAGCGCACGTCGCCCCCCAACCAGGTTTTTTCGGAACCCCAGTAGACATCCTCATCCGGTCCCCAGACGTCCGGACGGCCTCCGGAAAAACCAAAGGTCTTGAAGCCCATGGACTCCAGCGCGACATTGCCGGTGAGGACGATCAGATCGGCCCAGGAGATGTTACGACCATACTTTTGCTTGATCGGCCAGAGCAGTCGGCGTGCCTTGTCGAGGCTGACGTTATCCGGCCAACTGTTGAGCGGCGCGAAGCGTTGCTGACCGGAGCCGGCCCCCCCACGCCCGTCGCCGGTGCGGTAAGTGCCTGCGGCGTGCCAGGCCATGCGAATAAAGAGCGGTCCATAGTGTCCGAAGTCCGCAGGCCACCAGTCTTGCGAATCGGTCATCAGCGCATGCAGGTCTTTCTTGAGCGCCGCAAAGTCCAGTTTTTTGAACGCTTCGGCGTAGTTGAAGCCCTCGTCCATGGGGTCGGACAGGGACGAGTGCTGGTGCAGGACCTTCAGATTCAGTTGGTTCGGCCACCAGTCGCGGTTCGACGGGCCACCGCCTGCGGCGGCGTGATTGAACGGGCATTTCGATTCAGTTGCCATGTGTGAGCTACCTTTGGTCGTGTTCATCCGGCTATCCGGYCCCGCGTGGGCGTGCGATAGCGACGAGCGAAATCAATGACATAAGCTGCAGGGCCAACAATTCGATCAATTGATCGTCGTGGTCACACGGGCAATCCGGATAGCGGCAATCGAGTTACCAGCACGGTGGCCCACRGCAAGCCTAGTACGCTTCTGACTTATTCGTATCTCTTATCAGGTCTCAACCGGCCAGTTTTCACCAGCGCTCCGTTAAGGTTAGCCCCCTATAAAGCACTCAGCTAATAGGTGGCGTATTCGGTCCTGATAGGCCTAGTCTTTTACCTGACACCCAAGGAAGGAATAGAGCTGTTACACGACGTACGCCTGTACGGGAGAGGACCAGACCATGAATAAGTGCCGGCGCTGCACGGCCGTCCACGAAGCTGGCCACGCCCTGGCTTTTTGGTGGAATGGTCAGCACATCGAGCGCATCACTGTGCGCACCAGGACAGAAGCCTGCACCGGCCCAATGATTGATCTGCGCGGCAACCCGCAAAACGTAGAGGGGTTGGTCGAGGCTGATTACCTGGTCCCGCACCCATCCTTCGACGCGCCCGGGATTGCTGAATACCTACCCTCAATGGTCGATTCTATTGAGCGCGACCTTCTCGACTGCTTCGCCGGCCCGGTGGCCGAAGCCGTCTACAGGCGCACCAAATCGGACAAGTTCACCTGGGCCAGCGGCAGGGGGGACCGGTGCCGGGGTTACGAATTGATCAGTTTGCTGCCTGCACGAAAGCTACTCGACGCCGAATCCCGGGCAATCGCCCGCTCCTGCTGTCTGGTGCGTCACTACTGGCCCGCTGTCACCGCTGTCGCGGATCTTCTACAAGAGCACGGCACGGTCAACGGAGAAGCTATAACCGCGCTGCTGTGCGAAGTCACCGGGGAGTCACCGACGCGGCTCACTAATGACCTGGCAACCCTCGATATGCGACGCAACAGGCGGTGGACTGCCGCCCACTCGAGGCTACTTTTCAGCAAAGCCCGGCAACCATCTGACCGAACTGACTTCGATTGCCGGTGACTTCGTTCAGTAGTCTTTTAGCTAGCGGTGAGTTAATCCCTTTGTTTTTATGGAGGGTGACACACCGCTGGACTCGTCTCAGTAATCGACCCAGATCCCGCCTTTGTCTGCAGACTGGACACAGCGCTCGACCCAGCGAACGCCTTCGACTCCGGCATGGATATCCGGATAGCGCAGCGTCGCCAAGCGCTCATGATTGCCGCGGTTGGYGGCGTCCATAGCCACGGCGAAACGGTAGTAAAGATTGGACCACGCGTCGAAGAGCCCTTCCGGGTGCCCCGCGCCGATTCGGTCATCGAGCACTGCATCGGGATGCAAATACCCCATGCCGCGCTCCAGCACTTGCGCGGGTTTGCCCTGGACTTCGAATGACAGCTGGTTTGGCCGCTCGTCCCACCACTCGAGGCTGGCTTTAGAGCCGATCACGCGAATTTTCTGGCCGTGCATGGAGCCGGCGTTCACGGCGCTTGACCATACACTGCCCATTGCCCCGCCTTCGTATTCCATCAGCGTGTAGGCATTGTCCTCAAGCGGTGCGCGGCTTTTGACAAAGCTCTGGCGGGTGCATAGCAGCCTTTTGATCTTGAGTTCGGGCAGCATGACTTCCGACAGGTACAGCGGATGGGTGCCGACATCTCCCAGTACATAGCTGGGGCCGGCGAAACGCGGATCGACTCGCCATTGGGTCGCCTCGCTTTGCGCCTCCACCGGCTCGCAATGGAAACCATGGGCAAACTGCATGTGCACCATGCGAATCTCGCCCAGTTCGCCCTGGGCAATCATGTGCCGGGCCTGTTCGATCAGTTGATGTCCGGCGTAGCCGTAGGTCACCCCCACTACCCTGTTGTTCGACACGGCAATTTCCCGCAGCGTCTGCGCCTCCTCGAGGGTGAAGCACAGCGGCTTTTCGCAGACCACGTGCAACCCTGCTTCCAGGGCGGCCTTGGTGATTGCGAAATGGGTGCCATTGGGCGTCGCCACCGAAACCGCCTGGATGCCATCCGGCCGCCCGGCCTCACCTTCAAACAGGCTGCGATAGTCGGCATAGCAGCGTTCGGGGTCGACTCCCAGTTCCACGCCGAAGGCCCGACCGCGCTCCGGGTTCAGGTCGAAGGCGCCGGCGACCAGCACAAACGACTGGTCACGCAATGCCGCGCTGCGGTGGATGTAGCCAATCTGACTGTCGCGTCCACCGCCAACCATGGCCCAACGAAGAGGTTCGGGAATACGCTTGCTGCCATTGATCATCGATAAGTCCTTTGCGTGAGAGAAATCAGAAACCTGCCTGAGAGAGGTAGGCGCGGCTGGCAGCAACGTCGCGCAGACTGCCATGGGCGTTACGTGGATCGCGTTCTTGCTCGACCGTGATGTAGCCCTGGTAACCGAGCTCGGTGATCAGCTCATGCAAGGCGCGATAGTCGATGACACCCTGGCCGATCGGGCACATCACGCCCCTGGCGCAGGCCCCGAAAAAGCTGATGTGCTCACCCCGTACCTGATCGAACACCGCCTGATCAATGTCTTTGAAATGCAGGTAATCCAGCCGATCCGCGTACTGGCGCAGGGTCTGAACCGGGTCCATGCCGGCGTAGTAGAGATGGCCGGTGTCCAGGCACAGGCCGGCCACTTCGTAGGGAATGTCGGTGACCAATTGCGCCAGCTCGTCGGCGAACTCGATGTAGCCGCCGGCATGCGGGTGAATCACCGTACGAACGCCGAACTCCAGCCAGGCCAGATCAGCAATGGCCCGGATGTGGTTCATCATGCCCAGCCAGGCATCGGGCGCCAGACGGGGTGCTCGTTCGGAGTGTCCGGCCGCGTAGTCACGTTCCTCATGCCCCCAGTCGATAACCACCAGGCAAGGCATGGCGAAGCGCTGCCCTGGTTCCTGCGGCACTGCTGGCAGTTGCTTGAGCAAGGCACAAATATTTCGGGTTTGTGTCAGCACGTTCGGCAGATTGGCCGGATCGACCAGATTGTCGAATACAGTGCCGGCCACTACATGCAGGCCCTGCTCGGCGAGCACCGTGCCGACTGCCGCAGCGTCAAGCGGCAGGTAGCCATACGGCCCCAGTTCGATGCCGCGATACCCGGCTTGCGCGGCTTCGCTGAGCACCTGTTGCCACGCTGGCAGATGAGGATTGTTGACGTCGTCTACGCCCCAGCAACAGGGTGCAGTGGAGATATGGAGGGTCATGTCAGGTTCCGATGATTGTTGTTATGAGTGGTGCTGTTTCGCTCGGAGAAATCCTAAGTTGCCAGGGTGCACGACTGCTATAGTCCTGCAGCCATACCTGTCAGAACCCGTCAAAAACATTAAAGAGCCTTTCATTTCATGTCAGAGACCCATCACCCGGCCGGCCGTCGTTCAACCATGGAAGATGTCGCCGAGGCCGCCGGCGTTAGCCTGTCCACCGTGGATCGGGTGATGAATCTGCGTGCCAACGTTCGTGCCGATACCGCGCGGCGCATTGCCGAAGCCGCTGCCCGGCTAGGCTTCTACGGTCGCAATGTGATCGAGCAACGCCTGCTTCAGCAGCGACCGACCGTACGCCTGGGGTTTCTGCTGCAAAAGCGTGGTGTGGCGTTTTATCAAGGGCTGGCCAAGGCCTTGGCCGAGGCAGCGGCATCCAGCGTCCGCGCCCAGGTTCGGGTGATGATCCATTACATCGATGACCTCGCCCCGGCCGCCACCGCACAACGCATCCTCAAGCTGCAAGGAGAGGTTGACGCTCTGGGTATGGTGGCGGCAGATCATCCCGCCGTGCGCGAAGCGATGGCGCAGTTGCGTGCTGCCGGCATCCCCGTTGTTGCCCTGGTTTCCGAGCTGAGTGCGTCGGCCGGCGCCAGCTATGTCGGTGTCGACAACCGGTCAATGGGTCGCACGGCTGGTTGGTTCATCAAGAACCTGGCGCCCCACGCGGGGCCTGTGGCGGTGATGGTAGGAACGCAGCGTTTTCAGTGCCAGGAACTGTGCGAAATGAGCGTGCGCTCCTTTCTTGCGGAGCAATCCCAGGACTGGGAGCTATTGGCAACGCGCCTCACCCTGGAGGACGAAGAGTTCGCCTATGCCGGCACGCTCGACCTTCTGAGCAGCCAGCCCGACCTTGTCGGCTTGTATGTGGCGGGCGGCGGCATCGCAGGCGTCATCAACGCCCTGCGCGAACTGAAAGCCCAGAACATCGCGCTTCCCACAGTTGTATGCCACGACCTGACACCCATCACCCAAGCGGCCCTGCGTGACGGCATTGTTCAAGCCGTACTGTCGCATCCCGTCGTGGCACTGGCGCAGAGCGCCGTTAGCGTGATGGTAGATGCAGCGATAGACCCGTCGTCAGCCATCGCCACGAAGCTCATGCTCGCACTTCAGATTGACGTGTCTGAAAGCGTTTAGTGGCCGAGTAGCAAGATGGACGATAACGACCTGACATCCGCGTACCTGATTGCCTGCAAAGCCACATGGCGACGAGATTCGTTATCTCGCTCCCTATTGCTGCATCCGTTGCAGCAATGAACTGCAACTGCCCTGACTAGTGCTTGCGCGTTGACTCTTTAGACTCCCCATACGACCAATGTGTATCTGGAGTTCCAAATGGTAAGCACCGTGACAATTCAGGAAACTGGCGGGCCTCAGCTATGCCACGGGCCCGATAGGTGCCTACGCAAGCGGCCGCCTCTATCCGGCAAATCGACTGGTGAAGATTCCCGACGACCTCGGTTTCGACGAAGCCGCGGCCGTACTCTTCAAGGGCATCACCGCCCATTACCTGCTCAAGACTACCTACCCCGTTGGCCCTGGCTCGCGAGTGCTGGTGTATGGGGCGGCGGGTGCGCTGGAGCAAATCATGGTGCCCTGGGCCAAACATCTGGGCGCCTTTGTAATCGGCGTGGTGTCGAAACAGGAGAGTGTCGAACGCGCCAGGGCCGCCGGTTGTGATGAGGTGCTGGTGTTCGACGCCGCGACACTTGCCGCCCAGGTAACGGGGCTTACCCACGGACAAAAGGTTGACGTCGTGCATGACCCTATCGGGCGGGTTTCTTTCGAAGCCTCCCTCGACAGCCTTCGCCCGCGCGGCTTGATGGTGTCTTTCGGCATGGCCTCGGGCGCCCCGTCTGCGGTCGAGATCAGCACCCTCAACGCCAAAGGCTCGCTGTTCCTGACCCTCCCATCCCTCGCTGCGCATACAGCCACTGCCCCCGAATATCAGCAGCGTGCACAGGGGGAGTTGCAAGCGGTGGCCGCCGGTATCATCAAGCCTCGAATCTGGCGTCGCTATCCGTTGTCTGATGTAGCCTTGGCGCATGCCGATCTGGAAAGCGGACGCTCGCAAGGTGCTATCGTCCTTACGCCCTGAGTCATCAGAACCTGTTGTCTGGTTGAATAAACGAGGTTTGCTTGCGACTCGCACTGCCAGCCGCAATGGGCCGATTGTGGCTCAGTTCGACGGTCTCGGAGTTTGCCCTGGCCTACCCCGAGGTTTCGCTGGAAGTTGAATACTCGGAGCGATTCGTCGACATCGTCGCCGAGGGGTTCAATGCCGCGATCCGTATCGGTGAGTTTTCAGACAATCGACTGGTTGCCAAAAAACTCTGCGATCACCGTCGAATCCTGTGTGCTGTCCCGACCTACCTGCAACGCCGGGGCGAGAGGCAAAATTTGCGCAAGGCGCGCCATGGCTGTTGCCCGAACCGTAGGGTTTGGTTGCCGAGCTGCAACATGGGCGAATTATTGTCTACGCTGCATTGCTGGACATCACAGTGGCAATCCGGTTGATGCAAAGGGAGCGCACAGATGAACCGTCTTACTGCAAAAGATTTTTCCCCTGAACTGCTCGAGCTCTACGACTACTACGCCCATGGTCTGATCAATAGGCGAGAGTTTCTGGATCGCGCGGCGTTGTTCACGTTAGGCGGTTTGACGGCCAGCGCACTCCTCACCGCCCTGAGCCCCAATTATGCGCTCGCCGAGCAAGTGCCCATTACCGACCCGGACATCATCGCCGAGTACATCACCTATCCCTCCCCCAAGGGACACGGGCAAGTCCGTGCCTATCGGGTGCGTCCGGCGAAAGCCAGCGGCAAGGTGCCGGCGGTGGTGGTCGTGCATGAAAATCGCGGGCTCAACCCCTACATCGAGGATGTCGCCCGACGGTTGGCCAAGGCGGGATTCATCGCCCTCGCGCCCGACGGCCTGACGTCGGTCGGAGGTTATCCCGGCAACGATGAGAAGGGTCAGGCGCTGCAGCAGACTGTCGACCCTGAAAAGCTCATGAATGACTTTTTCGCCGCCATCGAGTGGCTGATGAAGGATGACTCGACCACTGGAAAAGTCGGCATCCTCGGCTTCTGTTATGGCGGTGGCGTCGCCAATGCCGCAGCCGTGGCCTATCCAGAGTTGGGTGCTGCCGTGTCCTTTTATGGCCGTCAGCCAAGGGCTGAAGAGGTCGTCCGGATTCAGGCGCCTCTGCTACTGCACTACGCCGAACTGGACACGCGGACCAATGAAGGATGGCCTGCCTTTGAGCAGGCGTTGAAAGCTGCCGGCAAGACTTACGAAGCCTATATCTACCCTGGCGCTAACCATGGTTTCCATAACGACTCCACGCCTCGATACGATGAAGCCGCCGCCAGGCTTGCCTGGAGCAGGACGCTGGATTGGTTCCGGCGGTACCTGGCTTAGCGTTGAAATCGCCCCGCAACACGAGAACCTGCTCACGGTCAGCGAGGCGTTGCACTCTGCAGGACCTCGCTCGCCGGATCACGGCTGCAGCCATTTTCCGAACAGACGTGTCACCCGAGGCATGAACACGTAGACCACCAACAGCACGATGCTGGCCGTGATCAGCACATTGCTTTGCACATAACCGCCCAGCCAGGGCATCCAGCCAAACAGCGGCTTGAACAGCATCGGCACCAGAAAGCTCAGGGGCAGGATGACCAAAAAGGTCACGCAGGACTGCTTCCAGCGCGGTGGGGGCGGCGCAGCCTCATCAGTCGGAGTAAACCAGAACTCACGGTCGGCCTTGACCTCGGTCTGGTCGCCATCGGCGAGCAATGGCCGCGCCTCTTCGACCAGCTTGCGGCGATCCTCGGAATCGAGCCAATGCTGCAATTGTTCAGTCGTGGCGAAACGCAGCACACTGGTGAACTGCGCCAGCCCCTGGCTTTGTCCGCGCATCACATCAATGCCCAGATGCCCTGGATACGTGCGCGCCGTGGCGACGGTGCGACGCAACCAGTTTTCGTACGCCTCATCCCCTCCCTGTTTGACCCGATGGCGTACCAGCAATGTGACCACGCCTTCCGACAATTCGATGTTCATGACTGACTCTCCGAGCATGCCCGTTGGCAGTGACGGCGCAGCGAACTGCGCCGTTGAGCAACGGAATTTTTCCGCGGCTTACTTGACCTGACGTTGCGGCGCCTTGTGCACCATGGTGTAAGCGTAATCCACGCCCATGCCGTAGGCACCACTGTGCTCGCGCACCAGGTCCATCACTGCATCGTAAGTCTCTTTGTGTGCCCAGTCGCGCTGGTACTCGAGCAGCACTTGCTGCCAGGTCACTGGCACCGCACCGGCCTGGATCATCCGCTGCACCGACATGTCGTGAGCTTCTTTGGTTGTCCCGCCCGATGCGTCGGTGACGATGTACACCTCGTAGCCTTCGGCCAGCGCTTCCAGAGCCGGGAAGTTCAAGCACACTTCAGTCCAGAGTGCGGCCATGATCAGTTTCTTGCGACCGGTGGCCTTCACCGCCTCCACCAGTTTTTTATCTTCCCAGGAGTTCATCGAGGTGCGCTCGATGGGCTGATGATCGGGAAACACACTGAGCAATTCCGGCCAGATGTAGCCGCTGAAGCTTTCGGTTTCGACCGACGTCAAAATGGTCGGCACGTTGAAGATCTTCGCGGCTTTGGCCAGTGCAACGGTGTTGTTCTTCAGGGTTTGACGATCGATCGATTGCACGCCGAAGGACATTTGCGGCTGGTGGTCGATCAGGATCAGAGCGGAGTTGGTTGGGTTGAGCAATTCACGAATAGACATGGCGTGTTCCTTTTGATGTCGCTGTTCTGGAGGGTTGAGTTATTCAGGCTGTAAGGCGCGGTGCGGGTCTCGTTGGAGGTGGTGTGCTACCGGCTTGGAACCTAATGTAGTTGCTGGATAAAACTGAAACAATTACCTAAAATGCATAATCATTATTTCCAAAACAGGGACAATCTTGGACCGGATCGAATGCATGCGTGCTTTTGTCGCCACCGTCGGAGCAAACGGCTTCGCCGCCGCAGCCCGAGCGATGGATGTGCCACGCTCAAAAGTCAGTAAACAGATTCAGGCGCTGGAAGAGGCCATCGGTGTGCAGTTGCTGCAGCGCACGACGCGCAGCCTGCACCTGACCGAGGCCGGCGCGGAGTACTACGAAGCGGCCCGTGAAGTGATCGCGTCCGTGGACGAAGCCGAGCAACGGGCGCGTAACGGCATTGGCGAACTACGCGGTGTGCTGCGGGTCAACGCGCCGATGTCGTTCGGCCTGCGGCGCCTCGGGCCGTTGATCCCGTTGTTTCATGAGCAGCATCCGAACATTGAGCTGCAACTGGTCCTGAGCGACCAGCAGGTCGACCCGGTACGCGGCGGCTTCGATGTGACCATCCGCATCGCGAGCCTGCCGGACTCTTCCCTGGTGGCCCGACTGTTGGCGCCTGCTCCGCGGATCATGGTCGCCTCCCCGGCCTATCTTGAGCGCGCGGGCACACCGCAATCGCCAAAGGACCTGAGCACCCACCAATGCCTGAATTATGGCTACCTGCAGAGTGGCGTCAGCCTGCAATTGAGCAACGGCCACGAGACGCAGCGCGTGCATGTCACCGGCCCGCTGCATGCCAACAATGGCGACCTGCTGGCCCAGGCCGCAGAAGCCGGCATGGGGATCGCCTTGCTGCCGAGCTTCATTGTCGAAGAGGCTTTGGCGGCCGGCAGGCTGGTCGCCGTGTTGTGCGAATGGCAGGCCCCGCCGATCACCATCAACGCGGTCTACTCGTCTGCACGTCGGGTTCCGCAGAAGACCCGGGCGTTTATCGAGTTTTTGGTGGCGCAGCTTGCGCAAAAGCCGAGTTGAGTCGTAATGCTTCACTTAAGCCGTAATGCGATCTGTAGCAGCTGCCGAAGGCTGCGTTCGGCTGCACAGCAGTCGTAAAATCAGCAATTGCGGTGTGTCAGGTAAACCACGGCAACTGGACTCACGACTGCTTCGCAGCCGAACGCAGCCTTCGGCAGCTGCTACAAAGAATGCCGCGCGTCTGAAATTGCTTAAATGAACAGCATTACGAGTTGAGTCGGCGCCTTGGCTCTCCCTCAAGCAACCTGCCCATCCGGCAGATACGCGGCGATATTGCGCGTTGCGCGCTCAACGTACTGTTCTTTTTCCCCGACTGGCGCGACGTAGTGCAGTGCACTTTCTGCCGCTTCGACGCCTTCCAGGCGGGCAATGATCCAGGCCGCAAGATAGACCGAAGCGAGGCATCCACCGGCGGTGGCGATGTTGCCTTTGGCGAAGAACGGCTGGTTAAGGACATCGATGCCAGCCGCCTGAACCCACGGTTTCGTGGTCAAGTCCGTGCAGGCCGGTACACCCTCCAGCAAGCCAAGCTTGGCCAGCACCAGCGTGCCGGAACATTGCGCGCCCAGGAGTTGCCTTGAGGGATCAAGTTGCAACTGCGCCATAAGGGCGGTGTCAGCCACGACCTCGCGAGTCTGCATGCCGCTCCCGACAATCACCGCATCGGCTTCGCTCGCCTCGCGAAGCGTTGCCTGGGATTCGATCACCACTCCGTTCATTGAACGGACACGGGCCGTTGGGCTGGCAATCGACACGCGCCAGCCAGGTTTCTTGATGCGGTTAAGCACGCCGAGTGCGATCAGGGAGTCGAGTTCGTTGTAGCCTTCGAAGGTGAGAATGGCGATATGCATGGTTGGGCCTTCCTGCAAATGTGGCTGGCATCCGCCTGAGGGAAGCGGTTGTACAGGCGCAGGCTATGGCGAATAATTAGTACAATCAAATTATTGTAATGGATACATCTCCATGGCTCGCTCCCGGTATAAATCGTTGGTCGACGCGTTCGCGGCCGACATTCGCGCAGGACGCCTGTCACCTGGGACGCGCCTGCCCACACACCGGGAGCTTGCGGCCAACGAAGGCCTCGCCTTGGCCACGGCGACCCGTGTCTACGCAGAGCTTGAAACGATGGGCCTGGTCAGCGGCGAAACCGGGAGAGGTACGTTTGTCCGGGAGACCTCGTTGCCAACCGGGTTAGGCATCGATCAGCAAGCGGTCGCCACCGGTGTTCTGGACCTTAACTTCAACTACCCTTCTCTACCGGGCCAGGCAGAACTGCTGCGTGGCGCCTTGCGCCAAATGGCGTCTTCGGGCGATCTGGAGGCGTTGCTTCGTTATCAGCCCCATGGCGGGCGACAGCATGAGCGTGCGTCAGTTGCCCGGCATCTCCAGTGCCGAGGCTTGAGCGTCAGCGACGAGCAGGTACTGATCGTCAACGGCGCTCAACACGGGTTGGCGGTGACGGTCATGGGGCTGCTGCGCCCAGGCGATGTTGTCGTGACGGATGCCTTGACCTATCCCGGTTTCAAAGTCCTCGCGGACACCCAGCGCCTGGAACTGGCCCCCCTCCCTGCTGCCGGCGGTGAACCTGATCTGGATGCCCTGGTTCGACTGTGCCAGAGCAGAAAGGTCCGCGCCGTCTACACCATGCCGACCTTGCACAATCCACTGGGGTGGGTCGCCAGCGAAAGCTGGCGGCATCGCTTGGTGAGCATCGCCCGCGAGCATGACTTGCTGATCATTGAGGACGCCGCCTATGCGTTCCTCGCAGAGGACGCACCGCCTCCCTTGGCAGCGCTTGCACCGGAAAGAACCGTGTACGTGACAGGCCTTTCGAAAAATGTCGCCACCGGGTTGCGCGTCGGATTTGTCGCGGCGCCCTCCGCCTGGATCCCCGCTATCGAGAGAGCCATACGCGCGACCATTTGGAACACGCCCGGGGTGATGACTTCAATCGCCTGTAACTGGCTCGACGATGGCACGGTCAATCGCCTGGAGCGCGAAAAGCGTCAGGACGCCGCAAAGCGACAGGCCATAGCCAGGGCCACGTTGACCGACTTGAAGTACATCGGCCATCCCGCCTCCTATTTTCTCTGGCTGCCTTTGGGAGAAGAGGTTCGCGCGGACCAGGTGGCGATGGCGCTGATGCGCGAGCACGTTTCGGTATCGACCGCAGAGCCCTTTGCGACTTCTACCCCTATTCCTCACGCGATCAGGCTTGCGCTCGGCTCGCTGGAACTGGATGCC
The DNA here is from genome assembly GCF_056396605.1 of Pseudomonas sp. 05T35. NCBI lineage: Bacteria > Pseudomonadati > Pseudomonadota > Gammaproteobacteria > Pseudomonadales > Pseudomonadaceae > Pseudomonas > Pseudomonas sp. 05T35. Next base: position 13,705 of record NZ_JBFTLU010000004.1, on the reverse strand, counting down.
CTGCAAGTCGCACTCGACACGGTGAAGCGTGTGGTTGACGCTCATTCTTATTGAGGTGACCGAGCGTCGACTTCCAAGGCTCTTGCCGCGTCATTCTCCCCCCACCCGGAGGCGTCATTGCCCGTCCGCCCACCCCGGGTGGTGTCCAAACGCCTCGAACAGTTCAAAAATGGTCGCCTTGACCTTTTGCACCGCGTTGCTCTGTACGGCRGTGTCAGGCCAGCACAAAGACAGCTCGCGGGTGAACAGCCGATGATCGATCCTGGCCAGCTTGAGCTTCTGTTGATCCAGTTCAGCATGGGCGGCTGCCCAAGGCAGGATCGTCACACCCAGCTTTGCCAGGACGGCTGAGAACAACAGGTCCGTGGAGTTGGCTTCGAACTCGACCTCACAGTGCAGTCCAGCCTCCTGCAATGCCGATTCGACTCGACTGCGAATGGTGTTCGGGGCACAGGGCAGCACCAGCGGCATCTTCGCCAGGGCGTCGATCGTCACCGGTCCCTCGGGTAACGGAAATTCCGGCCACGCGATCAGGTACAGCGTTTCGGTGAGCAGTCGCTGCGAGATCATCCCGCGGGTTTCGACCACATCGACATTCACCGCGAGCGCCACCCGCCCGACCGTGATCAGGCCTCCCAGCTCGGCGCTTGGGGCGTCGATCAATTCCAGCTTGATACCCGGATACCGACTGCGGATCGTCCGTGCGAGCGGAATCGCCAACATCCGCGCCGTACTCGACGGCATGCCGACCGAGACCTTGCCCTGCGGGAGTTCGGCGTCCTGACGCAGCAGTTCACGGGTGCCGTCGGCCTGGCGCAGCAGCTCGATGGCATGCCGGTACAGCGTCTGCCCGGCCGCGGTGGGCACCACGCCCTGCACGCTGCGCTCGAGCAATTGCGTGTCCATGTCCCGTTCCAGATTGCGCATCTGCTGGCTGATCGCGGGCTGCGCGATATGCAGTGCCTCGCTGGCGCGGGTGATGTTGCCGCACTCGACCACTTTGATGAAATACCGCAACTGGCGCAGGTCCATGACGGGGGGCGTCCAAAGAATCTGACTCTATATAAATTTCCGATGGGACCAAAGGAATTTCATATTTGTGGCTTATGAGATGCGCTGCCTAGACTGATTTCACAATAAACGAAGCGCTGACGGCGTCCCCCGCCTCGCAGCGCCTCAATAGGCCTGATCAAGGTCAATGGGAGATCTTAATGTCCAGAGCATTAACCGCATCAGCAACGAGTGTGAAGCCGATCAAAACGCCCCTGACCCGCGAGCAGATTCGCGGCTTCTGGACGGTCTACCTGGGATGGGTGCTGGATGGCGTGGATTCGGTGATCTTCGCCCTGGTGTTGATYCCCGCCCTGACCGAGTTGCTGCCCAACTCGGGCATCACCCCAACCCCCGCCAATATCGCCATGTACGGTTCTCTGCTGTTCGGGTTGTTTCTGATCGGCTGGGGAATGTCGTTTATCTGGGGGCCGCTCGCCGACCGTTTTGGCCGGGTGAAGATGCTGGCAGCCAGCATCCTGGTGTACTCGCTGTTTACCGGGGCCGCGGCGTTCTCGGAGAACATCTGGCAATTGGCGGCGTTTCGGCTGATCGCCGGGATCGGTGTCGGCGGCGAATGGGCACTGGCCGGCACCTATGTGGCCGAGAGCTGGCCGGAGGACCGGCGCAAGATGGGCGCGGGTTACCTGCAAACGGGCTACTACTTCGGTTTCTTCATTGCCGCGTTGCTGAACTACACCGTCGGCGCAACYTACGGCTGGCGCGTGATGTTCCTGTGTGGTCTCGCCCCGGCGGCGGTGGCGATCTACACCGCACTGAAGGTGAAAGAACCTGCCCAGACGCACAAGGTGGCACACCCTGTCGCACGTTCCTCAACCACCTCTACACGCACGACATGGTGGGAAATCTTTGCCCCGGCCTTTCGCCGACGCACGCTGACCAGCTCAGCCCTGGTCGGAGTTGCGATCGTCGGTTTGTGGGCCGGCTCGGTTTACGAAGCGACGGCCGTGGTGACCCTGGCGACCCGCGCCGGCATCGACCATGTCGGCGCCGTGCACCTGGCCTCCATTGGCGCGGCGGTGCTGTCGCTCAGTACCATTCTCGGCTGCCTCGTCGCGCCGTGGCTGGCCGAGCGGCTTGGGCGACGGCTTGCGCTGGGCATCTACTTCGCGGGTATGGCGACGTCGATCGTGGTCGCCTTTGGCTGGGTGTTCTACATGGACGACGGTCTGCACCTGTTCATGGTGTCGCTGGTGTTCCTCGGTTTCTTCGGCGGCAACTTCGCGATTTTCTCGCTCTGGCTGCCCGAGCAGTATCCAACCCGAATCCGCGCCACGGCGTTCGCCTTCAACGCCTCGGTCGGCCGCTTCATCGGCGCCGGCGTCAACTTCCTGCTGGCCGCCGCGATCCACTGGCACGGCTCGCTCGGCGCCCCCATCGCCTGGACCGCTGCGGCCTTCGTGGCCGGCATTCTGATCCTGCCGTTTGCCGTCGAAACCCGTGATCAACCGTTGCCGCAATAAAACCGCAGCGCTCAAACATTCAGTGGAGAACCGTATGCAAGCTTTGCAAGGCGTGAAGATCGTCGACTTGAGTCGCGCACTGTCGGGGCCGTTCTGCACCATGGTGCTGGCGGACCTTGGCGCCGATGTGATCAAGATCGAGCCCGGCCCAACCGGCGACATGAGCCGGACCTGGGGCCCGTTCGACCGGGGCGTGAGCACCTACTATCTGTCGTGCAATCGCAATAAGCGCGGCATGTGCATCGACTTCCGCAATCCCCAGGGCTTGGCCGCGATCCAGCGGCTGATCGATGAGGCCGACGTGGTGATCGAGAACTTCAAACCCGGCACCCTCGATAGCATGGGCCTGAGCTATGAGGTGCTCAGCGCACGCAATCCGCGGCTGATCATGGGCAGCATCAACGCCTTTGGCAGCGACGGGCCGATGAGCAGTTGGCCAGGTTTCGACCAGATCGCCCAGGGTTACTCGGGGCTGATGAGCCTGACGGGGTTCGTCGATGGCGACCCGACCCGCACCGGCACGGCCATCGGCGACCTGACCTCGGGCATGTGGCTGGTAACGGCGGTCATGGCCGCCCTGCTGGAGCGCGAACGCACGGGTTGCGGCCAGCACGTCAGCACCTCGTTGCTGGCCAGCCTGGTCGGGTTGCTGAGTGTGCACGGGCAACGCTACCTCAGCCTCGGCGATGTCCCCCGCCGAACGGGCAACGCCCACYCGGTCATTGCGCCTTACGGGGTGTTCCAGACGCAGGACGGCCCGCTCAACCTGGCGCCGATCACCTCGGCCATGTGGGGACGTTTATGCGTGCTGCTCGATTTACCCGCGCTGCCGGACGACCCGCGCTTCGCCACCAATGAAGCCCGGGTCGAGCGACGTGACGAGTTGAAAGCCATTCTGGAAAGCCGCTTGAAAACCCGCAGCAAACGCGTGTGGACCGAGCTGTTCATCGAGGCTGGTTTACCCGCAGGCCCGATCAATACACTCGACGAAGTGTTCGACGATCCGCAGGTGCTGCATAGCCAGCTGACCCGGACACTCATGCACCCGACACTCGGCGCGCTGCGCCAGGTCGTAACCCCGGTGTTCAGCGCAACCGACGCCGCAGAACCTGCGCCCGGTGCCAGTCAGCGCCCACCGCCGCTGCTCGGTGAACACACCCTCGAAGTCCTGCGCGAAGCAGGTTTCGACACGGCGTCGATCAACGCGCTGCTGGCCGCGAAGGCCGTGTATCAGGACACCAGTGATTCGCCAGCCATGGCATCCGCACAATCAACAGGAACCGCACAATGACCCCGACGCAAACCTCTTCCGCCACCGTGACCGTCAACATGGTCGATGAACGAATCGGTCGGCTGGTCTTCAGCAACCCCACCCACCGCAACGCCCTCAGCGCGCAACTGCTTAACGCCCTCGACGAAAGCCTCGCCGCACTGGCGTCACAACGTATACCGGTGGTGATACTCGGCAGCGAAGTTGGCCAGCCCGTCTGGAGCGCCGGCCATGACATCCGCGAACTGCAACACGACCACGACCCGGTTGCCTACGGCAAGCCACTCGAAAAAGTCTTGCGCCGCATCCGCGCCTATCCCGGCGTGGTGATCGCCATGATCTCCGGCTCGGTATGGGGTGGCGCGGTCGACCTGGCGATGAGTTGCGACCTGGTGGTCGCGGATCGCAGTGCGAGCTTTTCGATGACGCCGGCAAACATCGGTTTGCCCTACACCACCAGCGGGCTGCTGCGTTTCTTCAACAACCTGCCGATTCACGTGTTGAAGGAAATGTTTTTCTGCGCGCACAAGCTCGATGCAGAACGCGCTGAACACTTCGGCGTGGTGAACCGGCTGGTCGACAGCGACGTGCTGGAGGCCACCGCACTGGAACTGGCACGCACGATTGCCGGCAAAGCGCCACTGGCCATTGCCGCAGTCAAGGAGCAGCTGCGCATCCTCGAAGACCTGCAACCGATGCCCGTCCAGGCGATGGAGCAGATCGCAGAACTGCGTCGACAGGCGTGTGAGAGCGGCGACTTCGATGAGGGACTGGCGGCGTTTGCTGAGCGCAGGCCGGCGGTGTTTGGCGGTCGGTAGGACTGCCTGAGGCAGACAATCAAACCTGGTGAACGACGTACGTCACACGGTTGAATCCCGATGGAGCCGATACCCATCGGGAACACCGGTAAAAAATTGAACCCAAGCCATACCGCTGCTTCCAATGTACAGGCCAGTGGAGGTAGCGAATGAAAACGGAGCTATGTGTGCTGCCGAACGGAATTTCGAGCAACAGTGCCGTATCTTGTATTGGCAATACCCTGGTGTCGCAATCCCGTTCAGTATGAGAGGTGGATATCATGAGCAGCATCGTCTACATCGTCGGGGCAGTTGTGATCGCCCTGTTTGTCCTGTCGGTCCTCGGGCTTCGATAGATTCGAAGACCATCTTTATTCATCGTTTGTGTTTTTTTCCCTGACGTGGACGTTCGCCTCATCACCCCTCCTTCGATGATGGCACGGGCGTCACCCGCCACGCGACGTTACCGGCATCGTCCGCAATCACGATCCAATGCTCCCGGTGGCGGAAGGCTCCTGTCGGCCAATAACCGACTATCGGTTCCATTCAGACAGTTTTACACGTCACCCAAGCGCCCCAGAAAAGGCTGCTGAAAAAACGAGTAGCGTCTCCGAATCCCGAGTCGTGCAGCAGTTTTTGAACTGCCGCTTCGGAGTGTGGAGGGTCAGCACCTTGAAGGATTTTCCCAAGTTTGACCTTCACTTCATCCGGACTCGCACCCTGCTGTCGCCACCGTTGCCCCCAGGCAGCAAGCAATAATGGTTGACTGGCATAGGCATATTGATTGCCCGCGACAATCAACGGCGCACCCGGCTTTAGATGAGTCCGGATGGAACGTAGAAGTTGTCGCTTGGCGTCGTCTCCAGCCAGATGATGGAGTACACCAATCAGCGTCGCCGCGTCGTATGACGCGTCCGGTGGCAGGTCGTCAACCTGACCAAGGTGCACGTCCGTTCTATCAAGTAAGTTGTTTGCCTCCAGCTGCTGCGTCGCGGCCTCCAGCATCGGCTCGGAGGGATCAACGGCAGTGAAGCGCCAACTCGGCTCCAACCTGGCCATTGCAATAATCTCCTGGGCCGTACCGCCAGCGCCAACGACCAGTATTCTCGCCGAGCTTGCGTCACCGAGGCTTGCCGCCAGCATGCACGCCGCAAGATCGTGGCAGGCGTCATAGCCTGCCAATGCAATACGGCTCTGTCGTCCGTACTCATTGGCCCGTGAGGTATCAAATTTTTCAGCTGCGTTCAGAGGTGATGATTTCAAGGCGATTCTCCATGTCCTCAAATCAAGCTACGCCACGCACTTCGATAATAAAAATTCATTAATTTTATGCCGTGCATTCCCATGAGGAATACGACGCTTGAGTAATTGCTCGTCTGCCTGGGTTGAATGCCATCTACCCAACAAGGCAACTCACCGCCGCTAACCCTGATTGAGAAAAACGGGTACAACCATTAGCCTGCTCTGGATTGAAAACCGGCACCTTTGGAGGCATCGATGCGCCTGCTGTGCAGAATCAAACCGCTGTGCCTCTCGATGCTAGCCATCATCGCGCCCTGCCTGGCGAGCGCCGAGCCAAGACCCGAGCATATGGTCTATTTGCGTGCGATTGATCCGGGTATCGAGCAAGACATCCGCTACGCCAGTGCTCACAACTTCACCGGACACCCACTCGACGGCTACGACGCTGCGGAGTGTCTGTTGTCGCTGGACGCCGCCAAGGCCCTTGCCCGGGTACAAACGGCGTTGCGCACTCAAGGCTACGGCTTGAAGGTATTTGACTGCTATCGGCCCAGCCGGGCTGTTGCCGACATGGGACGTTTTGCGACGCAACCGGGTGACCCGCGCAAGGCCGAGTTCTATCCTCGCGTGGACAAGCAAGACTTCTGGCGTCTGGGCTATGTGGCCCGGGTTTCTAATCACTCCAAGGGCGGCACGGTGGATTTGACGCTGACCGGGCCGGAGGCTCTGCCCGCCCAGACATGGAGTCCCTCGGCCGCACAAGTTGACTGCGCCGCGCCCTATGAGCAGCGTTGGCATGATGGTGCCGTCGACATGGGAACAGGGTTCGATTGCTTCGATGAACGAGCGCATACCGACAGTTCAACGATCAACGCGACCGCCAAAGAGAATCGCCAGCGGCTCAGCAACGCCATGCAGAAAGAGGGATTTTCCGGGTACTCGAAAGAATGGTGGCACTTCACCTACACCGGGAATGATGCGCTGAAGAACGTCATGGATTTCCCTATTACGGCTCAGGCGCTGGACACCAGCAACCAGCTGATTGTGGTCACGACAAAAAACTGGACTGATACCCAGGGGACCGCCCAACGCTACAAGCGGCAAGGGAAAACGCTTCAAAAATACGGGGCGCCGTTTCCGGTGGTTGTCGGCAAAAGCGGGCTGGCCTGGGGCAAGGGTCTCGGTGTCGTCGAGCAACGCGATGGGCCAGTCAAACGTGAAGGCGACGGGAAAGCGCCTGCCGGCCTGTTCAAATTGGGAACAGCTTTTGGCTACAACAGCTCGGCCGATACCAGGCTGCCTTACCTGCCGCTGACACCGACCACCGAGTGCGTGGATGACAGCCACTCCAAACGCTATAACGAGCTTGTCGACGGGTCGACGATTGCCAAGGACTGGAACAGCTCCGAACACATGCGTCGCGATGACGACATGTATCGACAAGGCATTGTCATCGAGCACAACACGCCGGCGTCCGCCGACGCGGGCTCGTGCATTTTCTTCCACATCTGGCGTGCCCCTACCTCACCGACGCTTGGCTGCACAGCCATGGACCCGGCAGATATTGCTCGCTTGTTCAGCTGGCTGGATCCGCGTCAGTCGCCTCTACTGGTTCAACTGCCCGAAGCGGAGTACGAGCACTTTCGCGAACGCTGGAACCTTCCCCAGCGTTGATATCGCAAACTCAAACTCGAGCTGCGCCCATGGCGCCGACCTCAGTCGTGAGCCACACCAGCGCGCTTGAGCATTTTCTTGCAGCGTTCGGACAAGTGATACACGTGCAACTGTTTGCCGGTCTTGATGTAGCGCTCACGCAGCGTTTTCAGCGCGGCGATGGCCGAGTAGTCGACAAAGCTCAGGTGGCGGCAGTCAAGAGTCACCTCGGGCGGGTCGTTGGCGGGATCGAACTGGTTGAGGAACGGTGCAGTCGAGGCGAAGAACAGCGTGCCATGCAGGCGGTAGAGCTTGCTGCCGTCGGCTTCCAGGTAACTGTCGGCGTATAGCTCGCGGGCCTGCTGCCAGGCGAAGTTCAGCGCGGCAATGACAATCCCGCAGAGCACAGCGATGGCCAGATCGGTGAACACCGTGATGATCGTTACCGCAATGATCACCAATACGTCGTTCAACGGCACCTTGTTGAGCACCCGCAGCGAGGCCCAGGCGAAGGTCTGCTGCGCCACGACGAACATCACCCCGACCAGTGCCGCCAGCGGGATGCGCTCGATCAGCGGCGAAAGAAACAGGATGAACAGCAAGATCATCACTCCGGCGACCACACCAGAAAGGCGACCACKACCGCTGGAACTGAGGTTGATCACGGTTTGACCGATCATGGCGCATCCGCCCATCCCACCGAACAGACCGGAGACCATATTGGCCGCGCCCAATGCCACGCATTCGCGATCCGGGTAGCCACGGCTCTCGGTGATCTCGTCGGTAAGGTTCAGCGTCAAAAGGGTTTCCAACAGCCCGACCAGGGCCATCAATACCGCATAAGGGGCGACGATGCGCAGGGTTTCCAGGTTCCAGGGCACTTGAGGCAGGGCCAGGCCAGGYAGACCGCCGGCGATGTGCGCCATGTCGCCAAGGGTGCGCGTCGGCAGGCCGAGCAGGTAGACCGCCAGACCGACGCCGAGGATCGCCACCAATGCCGGTGGCACGGCTCGGGTCAGGCGCGGCAACACGTAGACGATGGCCATCGTCAGCGCCACCAGCCCGATCATCAGATACAGCGCTGTACCGCTCAGCCAGGTCCCGCCACTCTTGAAATGCTCCAGTTGGGCCAGGGCAATGACAATCGCCAGGCCATTGACGAAACCGAGCATCACCGGGTAAGGCACCATGCGCACCAGCTTGCCCAGCCGTAGCAGACCGAACGCCATCATCAACAGTCCACCCATCAACACCGTGGCGAGCAAATACTGCACGCCGTGCTGCACCACCAGTGCGACGATCACCACGGCCATTGATCCGGCAGCACCGGAAATCATCCCCGGCCGGCCCCCGAACAATGCAGTCAGGGTGCAGATGATGAAGGCTCCGTACAAACCCATCAGCGGATTCAGGTGCGCGACCAGGGCGAAGGCGATGCATTCAGGCAGCAGCGCAAAAGAGGTGGTGAGTCCGGCCAGGGCATCGGCACGCAGACGTTTGGATTTCATGGCTTACCTAAAAAACAGGCCGACGGAACGAGCCGCAGGGCGTGGTGGGAAAAGACGGCTGCGGATGTTACGGAATTGAAGAATGGCCGGCCAGCAACCGGGTAATCCCCCTCCCCTGCGTGATCGTCGGTTTTTGAGCTTTTTTTTCTTTCGAGCGTCCGTTTCAGGCCGAACTACCAGTTCATGATCATCGGCATCCCCGGACGAAAATCGTGCGTCTGGCCGCTCGCCCCATGATCAATCTCCACTATGATCAGATGCTCTTGACCATGAACAATTGCAAACCCTTCCAGCTGGTTTGCACATTGCGCAGCGCTAGAAAAAGCCTGGTTGTCGGGAGTGATCACTCGCACCGATGTAATGTCGCGAAAACCATTGGGATGCTCGAACGGCTGCGCTCGCTCAATCGGAGCCTCATCGGGTCTCTTGGCAAACGAAAGAAAAAACCACATCGGTTCGGATACAGGCGCATGTCCCACGTCGACGCTCAGGGCGGTGGGTAAGTAAATGGGTCGATACTCCCAGACTGGAAATAGCGGCTTCTCCCCTACCGTGGAAGGTCTGAAGCAAACGCCAAAGGGCGCGGCGACTTGCACGGCGGCCATTTTTTCGGGGCGCTTCATGCGCTTCCATTTCCTGATGTCCTCCTTGATGCGCCCACAACTCACACACAGCTCACCGCGCAGCTGACAAACGGAAATACACGGGTTTTCGATATCCTTGGCCATGGTTCAATCCCGAGTCGAGCGCTGGCGCGCCAAACGTTGCTGCCAGTTTCCGGCATGAGCGCGCTGACACTCTTCTTCAGTGTCAAACTGCACATGGGCGGAGACCGGACTGACGAGAATATCCGCTTCACTCTATGCCAAGGCCGTCAGTTCGACCATCCGTTCAGCTTGCCCGACGGCCAGTGCCTGGCGCTTGTTGGCCAGTGTGTCGAAGACCCAGGTCACCCTCAGGCTTGCAGGGAACGCCGAGTAATCCACCTCGTGGGTCAACCAGGCGAACCCGACGATTTCCGCTTTGGCCGTCTCACAGGCCTCGGTCAGGGTAACCACCAGGCGACGCTCGATTCGCGCCTGATCGCGTTTGCTTAAAAGCATGGATTGATCCTTGAATGAGTATCCAGGGCCGGCTGAGCGATGCATCAGCCGGCTATGTGTTCTTTTCGCAAATGATGCCGCGCCTACAAATGGGCGGCAGGGGGAACACTGCGGGAAATCAATGRCGGCAACCATACCGAAACACCCAACCCGCGTCTTGCCACTTCATCGCCAAACCCCAGACGGATCTGTGCCCCGTTGCGATCGGCTACCGCCTTGACGATCGACAGCCCCAGCCCGGACCCGACCTCATGGTTCCCGAGGCTGCGATAAAACGGGTCGAACACACGCTCCCGTTCCTCGGCGGCAATTCCGGGGCCGGTGTCCTTGACCTGCAACAGCGCTCCGCCCTCCTCCATGCTCACCGAGAGATCTACCCGTCCACCCGCAGGCGTATAGCGAACGGCGTTATCGACCAGGTTCTTGACCATGGCCAGCAGGTCAAGCTCGTTGATCAGCACCTGCACGTCCTGTTCGTCCTCGACACCGATGTCGATATGCTTGGCCTCGGCCAGCGGCAGCAGGTCCTCCAACACGCGACGATAAATGCCATGCACGGAAACCGGTGTTGCGGGCAGCGTCGAGTTCGATTGTGCAGTGGCCAGCGCCAACAGTTGATCAATCAGATTCTTGCCGCGCTCGATCCCCCGCCGCAATGCAAACAGACGCTCCCGGGCCAACGTCGACATATCTGCGACGGCCAGGCGCTCGGCTTGCAACGACAGGGCCGTCAACGGCGATCGGAGTTCGTGGGCGGCGTCGGCGACGAAGCGCCGCTGGGTCTCCATCGACTGAGCCACACGGTTGAGCAATCGATTGATGGCCAGCACGAAGGGACGGATCTCGGCAGGCAAATGGTTCTCGTCGATGGGGTGCAGTTCCTGCTCGCCGCGCTGGTCGATTTCAGACGCCAGTGCCGCGATAGGCCGAAACAGCTTGCGCACCAGATCGGCAACCACCAGCAAGAGCACCGGAAACAGGATGAGAAACGGCAACAGGCCACGCCAGGCGCTCTCGCGGGCGTCCTTGTCGCGCGTGCCGGTTTCCTGCGCAACGGCGATGCGGGCGCCACTGGCCAGGGTCTTGACCAGCACACGAAACGGTTCGCCACCGACCACCCGCGTCGACAGACCGTCGGCCAGCGTTGTCGGCAGTGGCAGCGGTGCGCCAGCCTCCACATTGCCCGACACCTGGTTGCCATCGTTCAGGTATTGAACGGTGACCCTGGATTCTTCATCGTCGCCCTCGATGCCCTTGCCTTGCGTCGGATAGGTCAGCGTCATCTGCTGACGCTCGAACAACACGGCCACCTGATGCAAGGTGTTGTCCTGCATTTCCAGGGCTTCATCGAATGCCGAGACAAAGGCAAAAATGCCGGCCACGATAGCGACGATCAGAATGGCCAGCGACAGGGAAACGGACAGCCTGACCTGGACCGACTCGCTCAGTCGCCTTTTGAAACCATCCATCCCATACCCCTGACATTCTTGATGACGTGGCTGCCCAGCTTGCGACGCAGTGCATGGATCAGAAACTCCACCGCATTGCTTTCCACTTCATTGTCCCAGCCGTAGATACGGTCTTCGAGCTCACTGCGCGAGAGAATTGCCCCCGGCCTGATCAACAGCGCCTGCAGCAGCGAAAACTCGCGGCTGGAGAGCTGGACCTCGGGGCTGTCTTCGGTGCTGGCTTGTTTCGAGATCGGGTCCAGCGACACCACGCCGTTGCTGAACACTGGCAGCGCGCTGCCGCCTTTTCGGCGCAGAACGGCACGCATCCGGGCCAGCAGTTCCGCCATATCAAAGGGTTTGAGCAGGTAATCGTCAGCGCCACCGTCGAGGCCGCGCAAGCGATCGTCGAGGCTGTCGCGGGCCGTGATGATCAGCAGTGGAACGCCATTGTTGCGCGCCCGAATGCTGCTCAATACCGCAAGGCCGTCCTTGCCGGGCAGACCGAGGTCAAGCAGCACCAGGTCATAATGTTGAGTGTCCAGCGCCGTCAGGGCGGTAAGGCCATTGTTGACCCAATCGGCGGCGTAACTGGCATCTGTCAGTGCGTCCTGGATCGCCTCCCCGATCATGGGGTCGTCTTCGACCAGTAATATCCGCATGTCCCTCTCCGGTGATAAGTGAGGCTCGGCACTCACGCGGGTATACCTGCGCGAGTGTCGAGCCTGCATTGAATCACCTGTTCAAGCGTGCGCGAAGCGATTTATGGGTATTGAAAGCAGTCAGCTTTTGCCTTGCAGCGAATTGAAGGTTTTCAGCAAGTCATCCATTGCTGCCTTGCAATCGCTCTGTTTCGGGCTGTCGGCGCGCAAGGCCTCAAGTGCGTTGTCGATGGACTTGTCCAGGACATGCCAGTCGCTGGCAGCACGTGGCTTGATGCCGGCTTCCGCGGAGTCCCAGGACAACTCGAGGTCCTTGATTCGCGTTTTCGCGCCCGGCAAGTCGTTTTTATTCACCAGATCGGCAACGTTGGCCGCAATGCCCTGGAACGCCGACAGGTCGCCGAGTTTCGAGGCCGAACTTTGCTGGACGCTGGCTGCGCCCGAAGTAGCGCTCGTTTTAGGCACGTCAGCGGGTTTCGAACACCCGGCGGCCAGGCCAAACACGACGATGGCGGATAGGGCGGCGGCTTTGCGAATGGCGGTTTTAACGTAGACCATGACGATTCCTTGATAGGCTTTTGAACGGGTTATTCAGTGACGAGTTTTCGATTGCCGACGCTCATCTGTGCGACAGCCACCAGAATCAGGATGACGCTGAGGAAAATCGCGCTGGTCCACATGGCGCCCATGCCGAGGCCGCCATAGGTCTTGGCTTGGGTCAGCAAGTCTCCCAGGGAGGCGCCGAAAGGACGGGTCAGGATGTAGGCGATCCAGAAGGTCAGGACTGTATTGCCGCCCAGGCGCCAGGCGGCGAATGTCGCGCCGATCAGCGCACCGAAAATCACCGCGCCCAGTGTGAAGCCAAGCCCCAGCGCCTCGGTGGCGAGGTCCCCGGCCGCAGTGCCCAGCGCAAAGGTGCAGAGCACCGTCGCCCAATAGAACAGCTCCCGGCGCGGCGTGACGATTTCAGTGATCGAAAGACTGCGTTCCAACCCGTACCAGATCATGAAATTGATCGCCAGCAGCACGGAAAACACCGCCGTGCTGGCATACAGGCTGATGCCCATTTTGTCAGTGAACACATCGGTAATCTGCGTCCCGACGACGCTCACCAGCACCACCGTCAGCCAATAAATCCAAGGGGTGTAGGCGCGTGTACGAAGTTGGCCGAACAGTGCAATCGCCAACAGCACGGCCATGCCAATACTGGTCACACTCTGCCCCAACCCGGCATCGACGGCGAGAAAGTCGGCGCCGGTTTCACCCACGGTGGTGGACATGATCTTGATGACCCAGAACGACAGGGTCACCTCGGGGACTTTATTGAGCCAGTCAGCTTTCGTAAGCGGCTTCATGTGGATGCTTCTCCTTGACAGCGCTGCAATTGGCGCAAGGGAGAGACTACGCAGGCAAACTTAGCTGGGACTGAGGAACCTCGATTGTCGGTCATGAAGCCAACATAAAATCCCGGTCAGACCTGTACACAAG
>NZ_JBFTLU010000003.1:0-26468 GCF_056396605.1 Pseudomonas sp. 05T35 | reverse complement strand
GCGAAGCAGTCGTCAATCCTGCCTCCACGGTTAACCTGAAAAAACGTGACGTCTGATTTTACGACTGCTTCGCAGCCGAACGCAGGCTTCGCCAGCTGCTACGAATTGTGAACAGGCTTAACTGACTGGCATCCAGCCGAAAGGCGCCCTTTGTCGTATAAAAAACAGGCGATCCCACTGGGATCGCCTGTTTTTTTTTACGCCGAAATCTGCGCCTGTAATCGTCGCCCGACGACATCCAGCAAATCGCAGCCATCGCGCAATGACGTCACCAGCACCCGCGCCAGCTCACTATGAATGCCCTCGCTGAACGCGAAACACTCCAGCAGCTGGGTTGCGGTGCGGATGCGGTAGGCCGCAGTGTCGTGCAACACGTCCAGCGGTGCTTCGGTGTCGATCAGCAATGATGGGATGGTGCAGTCGATGCCGGTGATAGGCATATATCGATCCATGAAAACCTCCACTCGGTAAAAGAGCGCGACCACTCAGTGGGCGCTGTTGGACGGAACTTCAGGCAACTCCTCGGGCGGGTCCAGGTTATCCAGCGCCCGGTTTACCAATAACTCACCCAGCAAGGCCAACTGCTGAATCGCCAACGCCATATTACGGTGCGAGCCTTCAAGTTCGGCGGCGAAGTCGGTGGTCATGACGTTCAGCGAGGCCAGGGTTTCACAGGCGTGACAGAGCAGGGATTCGGTGTCGACATTCGGGATGATTGTGAACACGTGGCTGATGGGGTCGGGGCGGCCTGGATTGCGCAGGCGGGCGCTGACGGAGCGTTCGGCGACTTCGGTGAGTTTGGATAAATCGGCGGTGTCGTCGGGCGAACGGTCGGGCGATTGCGGGGAGTTGGCAGTGGTCTTTTTCATGACGGAGCTCCTTGCAAGGTTTAGGAAGGTGCCAGTCCCTTGGCAGCTTTACGTGAGTTGATGGGGCGGTCTATTTATTACCAGAAAATTCAATTTTATTAATCAAATAAATGAACATCTGTGTAATTAAATGATTCATGCGTGACCGGTTATGGGTGGTGTTCAAATAGCGCCCTTTCTAGCTATCTAGGTTTTGCCGATATTAAGCTAGTCAGTCACTTCTTAATTGATGTAAGAGAATTCACTAATTTGAGTGGGCGACATCCGTAGGACTTTGCGTCACAAGTAATGGCGTGAAACATTGTTTGACGGCTGTTCTGTATGCTTGCACTATTATTTTTGTGTGGGCGGCAAATATGTAGGGCGCTGGTCTCGCAAAGATTCACCTCCGTAGTCATTCAGCTAGGGTGTGTGGTTTGTTGCAATTATAAGCAAGTGGTAGATATTTAATGTACAGGAAAGACAAGGCAGAAAAACTGAAAAATAACATTAAGTACCTCATGAAGAGTCGCGGAGAAACGCGGCTGTCTTTGTGCAATTCCAGTGGTTTGACCAGAACGACGATCTATAACATTCTGGAAGGGAGGGTAGTCAATGTACAGCAGTCTACTGTTCGCAAAATATCTGATTTTTTTGGCGTGTCTTATAAGGAAATAGAGACTGTTGATTTTGAAGAGAAAGAAATAATAGAGAGTAGTGTTTCTCTGCAAGGGAATATGAACCCTGCAGCGGTCCCGGTGATTAGAGAGAGTCTACTGATTCAGAGTCTGGACAAAAGAATTGGTGAGTTGGCCACGACGCATCCTCTAACCTATTATTTTGGTACGGCCTGCAATTTAATAGGTGTGCTTCTGGAGAACGAAATTAGTGGGGTAAATGAGGCAGGTGATCTCTTGATAGTGAAAAAGGGGCTGTCGAGTAGCAATAAAGAAAAGCTGGTGTACGACAAAGCAACGGGAAGGTTATCTATAGGCAGTGGGTTGTGTTTTGATTCTGATAGCGTTTGTGTTGTTGGGGATATCATGGAGGAGAGGTTTAATGGTTAGTGATACTGAAATCGAAAACAGTAAGTACAAGCTGTTAGGGTTCGAAAATAGCAAAAGCCTTGCTGTCATTATGGTGATCTCTACTGGTAAGGTTATTAAGGTAAAGTTAAGTGAATTGTTGAAAAGTGAAATAGTGGATAATTTGAATAGGATGGAAGTAAAAAATATATGCAAGAAGTTTTATTCCGGTGGGGCTGCGTTAACTGCATATGAAATAAAAGATCGTCATGAAAGGTCGTGGATGACTTATGTTGTTCTCAATCTGCTACTGTTTGTGCTTTATATTTTTACGAATGTTGCTGCAACCAAGCTTGTTTATTTGGAGCGATTTGATGTTGTTGTCACTCCAGGTGTTTTTCTATATCCACTGACATTTTTAATAGTCGATCTGTTAAACGAGTCTTATGGGCTTAAGCTCGCAAGGAAGGCCATATTATTTGCCTTTGCAAGTAATGCTCTGATAATTATATTATTGAGTGCTACTAGCTATTTCCCCGGCTTGCCAGGCTGGAAGCTTGATGAGTCCTATAGCTTAGTCATTACTCATGTGTCGTCTGTATTGCTAGCGTCTTCTGTTTCTTTTCTTTTTTCTGAATACGTGAATTCGTACTTGTTATGTAGAATTAAAGAGCTTACAAATTCCAGATTTTTATTTTTACGTGTGTTTTTTAGTACTTTTTTTGCGGTGATAATAGACAGCTTTCTTTTTTGCTTTATCGCGTTTTATGGTGCTATGGAAAACAGAGATATACTCAATATAGTTTACGTGCAGATAGTTATAAAGATGTGCTTCGCGGTTTTTAACGTTTTGCCAGCCTACGGCGCCAGGTCATTATTTAAAAGGTACATAGCTGGAGCCCAAGCTGCATAAGGATAGGGGGATGGTTGTTAGTAATACATCCCCCTGCTCAAGGGTAGCTATTTCAATTCTAGCTTGTTTTTTAGATTGTTCATGATTTCTGCTCTGTTTTCCAGATACTCATTCAATCCTTTTGCACGAAGATTACAAGCATCGCAGTCGGCGCAGCCACTTCCTTGTATTCCGTTATAGCAAGACAGTGTGTGGTAACGAATCAAGTCCAGTTGGTTGTGGTAGTCGGCAAGGGCCCAGGTTTCCGCCTTGTTTAACCACATAAGCGGCGTTTCAATGCGCAACTTATAGTCCATGCCCAATTCTATGGCGTTATTTAAAGCCTTTACAAATGCATCCCGGCAATCCGGGTAGCCAGAAAAATCAGTTTCACAAACACCTGTAATTACAGTTTGAGCGCCCACTTGATAGGCATAAATAGACGCCAAGGTTAAAAACAGAATATTCCTGCCGGGTACGAACGTGCTTGGCAGACCGTCCCCGGAACTGTCTGTGGTTG
The DNA here is from genome assembly GCF_056396605.1 of Pseudomonas sp. 05T35. Taxonomy (NCBI): domain Bacteria; kingdom Pseudomonadati; phylum Pseudomonadota; class Gammaproteobacteria; order Pseudomonadales; family Pseudomonadaceae; genus Pseudomonas; species Pseudomonas sp. 05T35. The sequence goes on along the minus strand of NZ_JBFTLU010000003.1, from coordinate 23,183 downwards.
GGACTGGAATGTTGTCCCGGGTCAAGCTGCTGATGGCCAGTTCATTCAGCAATGAAACGTCCAGTACTTTATGCACCGTCACGCCAAGCTTTTTCGAAAGCTGTTGCGCCACTTCAATTTCCGCGCGATGGCGCTGGCCATAATCAAACGTAATGCAGTGTATTTMATCGTAGTGTGGCAATGCATGGATCAAGCAGGTTGTTGAATCTTGCCCGCCACTAAAAACGATGACTGCTTTGTTGGTCATATTTTCGTTCCTTGATTAATATAGTAAGCGCGATGTTCGAAACAAAAGGTCGAGGTCCAGCCATCACCTTCACCTCATTCCCGCCCTATTGTCCTTTTGGATCACTCGCCTTTGAATCCCGGCAAGCCCTGAGCTGCACGCCATTCCTTTACCGCTTTCAATACCCCTCTCGGCGAATCATCCTCGCCGTTCTCTGGGTAATAGATCCAGTCAGATGCAGCAGCGTAACCCGTCGCCTCGATGAAGCGTTCTAAAAGCTCGTCCTGGTATGCCTCTGTACCGACTGCGCTGCAAATCTCTTTGATCAGTTCGAGAAATTCGCCCTCTGTGTATTCTGAAAGACTACTTTTAGGTCTGATCATTTCGGGCTCCTGTGTGTGTCAATGTGGTGTTTCGGGGTCATGGCGCTGAGATTATCGATATCGTAAACCTCTCCACCTTCTGAAACGGGTATTGCGTGGTGTAGTTCGAAGGATCGTCGTTGACCTACGGTATCGACGGCTTTTGCGCGTGGCGCCATACCTTCGAGCATTCGGGCTTTGTTGCTTTCATTGAATTGGCTAGCCAGTTCGGTGTCACCTCCGACTGCCGTCCAAAATGACTTCCTAAAAGCATCAAAGTCCCTAAACGTTTGTCCCCTTAACTGATCAGCAATCCGCGTTGGAATAGGTGCACCTGATCCAGTACCCGCCCCAGCAAGCCAAACCCCCGACACATCCTCACCCACTCCCGTAACGCCACCAGGCTCATACCGGGCGTTGAGCACGATGTAGATCGGCGCAAGCCCCGCATCCGCAGGAAACCAGATAATCGCATCCTGGTACTCAGGCGGATGCTCCGGGTTCACCAATACTTTGTTGGCTTGCTCAGTGGGCGGATACACCCACACCGTCGGCAATTGCGGGGCGCCTTCCAGCGCGGGAATGCCGGGTACATCGTCAGGATTCGCTGCTGGGGTCCAGGTCAGGCCGATCCCGTTGCCGATGTCGGCAACAAACTTTTCGCCGTCCTGAATGGCTTTGATGACCGGGACAAACTCCCAGTCTTTCTTCCCGCCCGTGTAGAAGCCGTAAGCGCTGACGGATCCGTCCGGCAATGTCTTCACGTTGACGCGGACACGGGTTCGCCCGGTATCCAGCGTTGCGTACTGTTCGTTTTTGTAGAAGGCGCTGTCGGGAGAAAGGCTGGTGTTCGGCATCAGTAGCGCAACGGTGCCAACCGCTGTGCCTGCTGCAACAACTGCAGATTCTGTCAGCAGGGTGAGTGCGAGCGAGCCGCCGAGACGTTGGGCAATGGCGCCACCGGTTGCCGAACCACCGACCAGTTTCAGGGGCATCCCTTCGGCGGTGATCGCTGCGCCGGTGCCAAGCACCGCCCACACGCCGTAGTTAGCCAGTTTCTCGAGGGGGACAAACCCTGACGGGTTGTTGTGATTGATGACGCCGTCGGGGAGGTTGCAGCTTTTGGCGAATACACAACCTTTGGTATTGGGTCGTTTCTGCTTTTCGAATAGTCTGGCGAGACTGTTTTCAGAGGCCTGTTGCCTGGCAAGCATGTCGTCGTAAGACCTTTGTCTAGCGTCACGCTCAGTGATCTCGGCCGGGGTCATGTCTCGCAGGTAGCGGACTCCGTTTCCACTACCGCCACCACCAGTGCCATGTTTCCAGACTTGGGGTATGTCCTTGTTGCGAGCCATGGGTGTCCTTGTTCGTCCTTGGAGGAGTCCCGGCATTTAGCTGCGGGACATTGACCCTACCGGGACGCTCAAGCTGTGGCTGTGGGACGATTCCGAAATGCGGTGCTCCGTTTTCCGTTTGTGTCATTTCTTTGCTGGGGGAAATGAAAAGATCGCAGCCTGCGGCAGCTCCTACGCCGATTTTTGTAGGAGCTGTCGCAGACTGCGATCTTTTGATCTTGATGTGGCGCTTACGACCAACGCCGAAAGATCAGCGACGTATTAACCCCGCCGCATGGTATCCGTCGGGATAGCTTTTCAGCGGCTCACGCGTATGTCTGCCGGATCTTGTGCGGTTCTTGGCCTCCATAGTTGAAAGCTTCGGCTCCATACCACGTACTCGGCAGTCAGTGCTTTAAAGGCTTCGAGTATCGGCTTGTTCACGGCCCAATTGCCGTGGCGATTTTGGTACACATGAGCTTCGCCGAACATCAGGCGGATCTCCCGCACGGCGACAGCTTGCGGCAGACAGTCTTGTTTACGGTACTCGGCCATCATCCATTGGGCGATGCGCATGTCATTATCTGTCCAAGTCATGACGCGGATTCCTGCTGAGGTCCCTGAGTCACAATTGCTGATCAGGACGGAAGAGGTGTTGATCGAGAATGCGTTCAACCTGTTGTGGCGTCTTGCACGAGAACCACAGGTTAGCTGGGTAAATCACCATGACCGGGCCTTGGTCGCAGCGGCCCAGGCAGCCCGATGCGTTGGCGCGCGATGTTCCTGGCTCACCCATTTTGGCGAGCTTGCATTTTGCTGCGCTGAGCAGTTCATGAGCGCCTGAGCCCGAGCAACTACGGCGGCCATCGGGGCGCAAGTTGGTGCAAATCAGCACATGGTGCTCGTAGGCCAACGTCGGATTTTCTGCGTCATTCATAGGTGGTCACGACCTCTGTTCAAACTTCGTCGGCAGGAACCGCGACTTTCGATGGTTCCAGATTGAGGGCGAGTACGCTCATCAGCACAATGACCGTTCCGACGATCACCATGGCCGAAGGGCGTTCGCTCAGAAGCAGTGAGGCCATCAACATGGCTGTGGGCGGTATCAGGTAAAGCGAAATGGAAGCGCGGCTCACATTGCTGTGCGCCAGTACGTATGCCCAGGCGAGGTACGCAAGGGCGCTGGGGAAGATGCCCAGAATGAGTACCGCCAGGTTGACCGAGGTTGAGGCATTTTGCGCTGCGCTCCACAGCCCCGGGACATATACAAGCAGCAGTACCGTGCCCGACCAGATGGTGTAACACACCATCGTCAGCCCGTCGTAACGATGGGTATGGTGTTTTTGCAAGGCGAAATACAGACTCCATGAAAACGCCGCCAGCAGGATCAGCAGCCCGTGTGCGTCCAGTTCACCAAAACCACGGTCTCCGGTGACTACCACAGCGGCGCCGAGCAGGCCGCACAGCACACAGATCCATTGCCAGCCGTTGACCCGATCCTTGAACGCGGAATGCGCCAATAACGTGCTGAACAGCGGCGTGGATTGTGCCAGTACGCTGGCGGCCCCAGCGCTAACACCTCGTTGGCCGTAGTTGAGGGCTATGTGATGCAGGCTGACAGCAAAAAAGCCCAGCACCGCCAGCAGCGGCAGGTCTTTCAGGCGTGGCAGGGAAATACGCATCACTGATGCGACTCCGGCCATGAACGTTGAGGCGATGAGAAATCGCATCAGTGCGAGATGACCCGGCTCGTAAGCCTTTAGTCCGATGTGGATTCCAATGGGGGAATAGGCCCAGCAAAGAATGACAAAGATCGCCGCCAACGTGATTTTTAAGCTGGGCGTTGTATTCATCAAATCGTCATCTTGGAAGCAACACGACTTTGCACGCTGGGCATGGCGTGAGCTATTGYGTTCCAGTATTGCTCAGTGATGTCCAGGAAGCGGTTGAATGAAGCGCGGACTTCCTCTATGTGCTGGTCGGTGGTGCATTCCTGGGTGGCGGCTTTCACGGCCTGGATTTTGTGTTCTTTTTCCGCATCCCCGATGTGGATGTAGAAATACTCGCAGTGTTCATGAAAGTCGTCGTTATTGGCATACAGGTGCTTATAGTTGCGCGCTCCTTCGTACAAACGAGTGAGCATCGAATAGGCCAACCACTCCTGAGCCAACAATGTGCCGAGCACATGGCGCGGATTACTGTTGTGGCCACCGTCGGTGTAAAGACTCAATTGTTCGCGACTAAACGTGTGGGTACTTTCCAGCACAGGCAAGGCCATGAGTTCGTCCATGCTGTATGGCCGATCTGCAAGACGGCTGAGAAGGTCGATCAGATAACTTTCCAGCAGGGCGAGGTGGGCCTTTTCCGGGTTACCGTAGCCCATTTCGGAGTACAGGTTTTTGACGATTTCGACCTGAGCGTACAAGTCGTCCGTGCCCACAAATGACAGGGCAACCATACGAGAAGTCTGCGTCGTACGGGCCAGGTAGTTTCGGGCGAACACCTCAACGTCGCCGAGGGAGAGTGTGCCTCCCATCCATCGTTGGTAGAACGTGTTATTCAAGGCGTTATGGGTGAACACGCTTTCGGCGAGGCACTGGATTTTGCGCTGAGATAACTCCATGAGAACTCCTGTTCATCGGGGAAATGAAGGCGCGATAGCATCCGTGCAACGTGCGCCGATTGAAGTATCAAAAACACGCAGCCTCACTACAAGTGACTTAAACTGACCCATGCATTCACTTTGGGTGAGCTATGGAATTGTCCCAACTGCGCATGTTTAAGACGGTTCACGACGTCGGCAGCATCGCGCGCGCCGCCGAGTTGCTGCACTGCGTGCCGTCCAATATCACTGCACGCCTCAAGTCCCTGGAGCGTGAGCTCGGCACACCGCTGTTTTTCCGCGATGGTCGAGGGTTGCGGATCACTCCTGCCGGGGAGGTATTTCTTGAGTACGCGACGAAAATCCTGTGTTTGGCTGATGAAGCCCGGCGCGCGGTAGCGCCCACCAATACGCCTGGCGGTCCCCTGCGCATTGGCGCCATTGAGTCTAGTGCTACGGGACGGTTACCCCGATTATTGGCCAAGTACCATGCGCTGTACCCGCAGGTGTCGCTGGAGTTGAGCACCGGCACCTGGGCTCAACTGCTGGACGATATTCAGCATCACCGGCTTGATGGGGTGATCGTGGCGGTGAACATTGAACGCCCCGGTCTCAAGCGTGCAGTGATCTACCGTGAAGATTTAATTCTCATCGCGTCCGCGTCCCATGGGCCTTTACGCAAGGCGGCGGATTTGCAAGGGAAGGAAATTTTCATGTGGCCCCCCGGCTGTCCGTACCGGTTGGCACTGGAGCAGTGGCTGTTGCGCCATGATCAGGTGTTGCCGATCGTCAGCATTGCAAGCTATGGCACCATAGTGGGCTGTGTCAGTGCTGGTGCAGGGGTTTCGCTGGTTCCTCGCGGGATCTATGAGCAATACCGTCACAGTGCGGGTTGGCAAGGATATGAATTCCCGGATCTGACGAGTATCGACAACCTGTTTTACTGGCATGAAAACGCAGGTCGACACCCAGCTCGGGAAGCGTTTTTGGCACTACTGCAGACAGAGTTCGAGGGCCCAACGGCGTTGGAGGGGGACATCGATACGACGCAGCCTCCTGCAAAACCCGCGTCTTGAATGACTGAGCCTTCGCCAAATCCCCCTCAACGCAATCCCGCCCATGTTCGCCTCGGCGTGACATTTATAGGTCTTGGTATCGGGGGGTTCTTGACCTTGAAGTTTTAAGTTACGACCAACGCCTAAAGATCAGCGACGTATTAACCCCGCCAAAAGCGAAGTTGTTGTTCATCACGTACTGGCAGCTCATCTCACGGAACTCGCCGCGCAGGTAGTCCAGTTCGCCGCAGCGTGGATCGATGTCGTCGAGGTTGAAGGTGTGCACGTACTCGTCGCTGTTCATCATTTCGATGCTGAACCAGGACTCCAGTGCACCGCAGGCGCCAAGGGTGTGACCGAGAAAACTCTTCTGCGAGCTGATTGGCATGTGGCTGCCGAACAGGCTGCTGGTGGCCAGGGTTTCCGCGATGTCGCCTTGCTCGGTGGCGGTGCCGTGGCCGTTCACGTAGCCGATGGCCGAGGGCTCCAGCCCCGCGTCTTCGAGTGCCAGCTCCATGGCTCGACGCATGGTGATCTGCTCTGGGCGGGTGGCGTGCTGGCCGTCGGCGTTGCTGCCAAAACCAACGATTTCGGCGTGGATATGCGCACCACGGGCCAGCGCGTGTTCGAGTTCTTCGAGCACCAGCATGCCGCCGCCTTCACCGATCACCAGGCCATCGCGCGCACTGTCGTAAGGSCGTGGGCTGGTTTTCGGGGCGTCGTTTTTCAGGCTGGTGGCGTAGAGCGCGTCGAACACCATGGCYTCGGTCGGGCACAGCTCTTCGGCGCCGCCGGCGAGCATCAGCGGCAGGCGGCCGAACTTGATCGCCTCGTAGGCATAACCGATGCCCTGGCTGCCACTGGTGCAGGCGCTGGAGGTCGGGATCAAGCGCCCGGTGAGGCCAAAGAAAATGCTGATATTGGCCGCTGTGGTGTGCGGCATCATCCGCACGTAGGAATTGGCGTTCAAACCTTCAGCCACTGAATTGAGCAGCATCTTGCCGAACGCCTTGATCTCCTCGGTGCTGCCGGTGGATGAGCCGCAGGACACGCCCATGCGGCCGTCCTTGATCGACTCGTCACCGAGCAGGCCGGCATCGGCCAGCGCCTGTTCTGCCGCGCCGACCGCCAGCCGGGAAACCCGGCCCATGCTGCGCAATTGCTTGCGGGTCCAGTGGCTCGGGACGGTGAAATCATCGATGGGCCCGGCCAGGCGCGTGTTCAGTTCGATGAAGCGATCCCACTCGTCCATACGGCGGATGCCACTGCGATTGGCCTTGAAGTTAGCGCGAATGGTCTCCCAGTCGCTGCCCAATGAGGTGATGCCGGCCATGCCGGTGACAACGACGCGTTTCATCAGCACAGGCCTCCGTTGACGGCCAGCACCTGCCGGGTGATATAGCCCGCTTCGGCGGACATCAGGAAGTTCACCGCGCCGGCCACCTCTTCAGGGGTGCCCATGCGTTGTGCGGGAATCATTTTCAGCAGCTCTTCCACGGGGACGTTTTCGTCGAGCATCGCCGTGTCGATCAGCCCCGGCGCAACACAGTTGACGGTGATCTTGCGTTTGCCCAGTTCGATTGCCAGGGCCTTGGCGGCGCCGATCAACCCGGCCTTGGAGGCGCTGTAGTTGACCTGCCCACGGTTGCCGATCAACCCGGAAACCGAGGTGATGCACACGATCCGCCCGGCGGCGCGGCGGCGAATCATCGGCATCATCACCGGGTGCAACACGTTATAAAAACCGTCGAGGTTGGTGCGCATCACCACGTCCCAGTCGTCCTCGCTCAGGGCCGGGAAGGCACCGTCGCGGGTCAGGCCGGCGTTGAGCACCACGCCGTAATAGGCGCCGTGGGTTTCCACGTCGGCTTCCAGATGTGCCTTGCAGCTGGCACGATCCGAAACGTCGAATTGCAGGATGCGCGCGCGGCGACCCAATGCTTCGATTTCGGCCTGAACGGCTTCGGCGTCGCTGCGACCGCTTCGGCAATGCAGCACCAGATCAAAGCCGGCCTGGGCCAGGCGTAGTGCGATGGCGCGGCCGATACCACGGCTGGAACCGGTGACCAGTACGGATTCAGTCAAGACTGGACTCCAGTAGTGCTAGAAGAGTGGGATTCATGTAGGTAGTGAGCCGACTGAGGTGGGCAGAACACATTCAGACGGGCCGTGGCATGAATGCCGGGTGCCGTCAGGTGGCATTCGAAAACGCCCATGCCGTTGTCGTCTTCGAGCGAGCGCAGGGCGTGGATCGTCAGTTCGCTGCCGACCGGAAAGTGTTCCACATTACATTCAAATTTACGCGTACCGAGCAGGAATCCAAGCTCAACCGCATTGCCTCGCTCACGTGCGCGACAACCGGCGTACGCTGCCACGCTTTGCGCCATCAGCTCGATGCCGACCCAGGCTGGCAAACTGCCGTCGGGTTGGTTGAACAGGCCACCGGGCTTGACGGTGAGGCGGGTGTGAATCTGTTCTTCGTCGAACGACAGCACGTGATCGATAAGGATCATGTCACCCGCGTGGGGCAGCAGTTCGGCGAGAGGCCAATCAATCATTGGGCGTCTCCGATAATCAGGCTGACGTTGTTGCCACCAAAGGCAAAGGAGTTACTCATCAGGCAACGTGCAGTGCGTTGTTCCAGGCGATCAGCAGCGGTCACAAAACTCAGCGCTGGCAGCTGCGGGTCGGGCTGACCGTCCCAGACCTGCGGTGGCAGCGCGTGTCGGGTATTTTCGCGGCTCAGGCTCAACCAGCAGAACGCCGCTTCCAGCGCCCCGGCCGCGCCGAGGGTGTGGCCGGTCATGGGCTTGGTTGACGAGCAGGGCACGCCCGCCGGGAACAGGCTGTTGACCGCCAGGCTTTCCATGGCGTCGTTGTGTTGGGTGGCGGTGCCGTGCAGGTTCAGGTAGTTGATCCGCTCAGGCGCTAAACCGGCGCTGCGCAAGGCCTTGTTCATCGCTTGCAGGGCACCGCGCCCGCTCGGTTCAGGGGCGGAAATATGGTGCGCGTCGGAGCTGGCACCGCTGCCCAGCAGGGCAATCGGTTGGCTGCTGCCGAGGTGTTTGCTCATCAGGAACAGTACCGCCGCTTCGCCGATGTTGATGCCGTTGCGATTGACCGAGAACGGATTGCAGCGCTGCTCGGATACCGCATCCAGCGCCGAAAAACCGTTGAGGGTCAGTTTGCACAGACTGTCGACGCCGCCACACAGCACCGCATCACACATGCCCATGTCGAGCAGTCGCTGAGCACTCATCAATGCGCGGGCACTGGAGGTGCAGGCCGTAGAAATCACATAGGCCGGGCCGCTCAGTTGCAGCCAGTCGGCGAGGAAGTTCGCCGGGGCGCCAAGTTCCTGTTGTTGGTAGTCGTATTCTGGCGGGAACTGACCGTCCCGCAGGTAATGGGCAATCCCGCGACTGGCTTCGTCGATGCCCGAGGTGCTGGTGCCCAGGACGATGCCGATGCGTCCACGGCCATAGGTCTGAATGGCCTGTTCAATGTCTTCGCGGATTTGCAGCGCGGCGTCCAGCAGCAACTGATTGTTGCGGGTGTTGTGCTGCTTCAGTGCAGCCGGGATCGCGGGCAACTCACCGTGTACCGCCGCCACCGGCAGCGAACGTTCAGGCACCCAGCCGGCCTCGACACGGATTCCCGAGCAGTCGCCGGCAAACAGCTTGCGGGCCACTTCGTGTTTGTTGCGGCCCAGGCTGCAGATCAGCCCGAGGGCGTTCAGGTAGGCCGTCATGGTGCAGTCTCGGCGGTCAGCGGGGTAACGTGATAGTTCAGCTGTTCGGGCAGCGTCAGCACGAAGTCCGACGGGCTTCGATACAGCACCTGCCAGTGTGGCGTCAGCGAGCGTAAAGCCGCGTGATGCCGGGCGGCAGGATAATTATTGAGCAACTCGGCCTCCGGTGTCAGGGCGAACAACAACGCTGCAAACAACTGGCGCGCTTCCGGGTTGGGCGGCAGCAAGCCGTCGGCCTGCCACTGGTTGTCGACCAGGCGCTGGCGAGCCACCGGAATGCCCAGTGGGTCCATCAGCGACCAGCGAATACCGGCACCTTCGCGCTGGATCACCAGCAACCAGTCCTGGCGCTGATCGGCCCGTTGCCGCTCGACATGCAATTGCAGCGGCAAGGCCAGTGTCGGGTTGCGCTCGGGCAGCGGCGGCTGGCTGGCGCAAGCGCTCAGCAGCAAGGCACAGCACACGAGCAGGAGGCGAATCATCAGCGCTTACCTTCGAGCGGTTTACGGGCAACCACGTTGACCAGGGTTTCTTCCCGTTGGCCAGGCGGTTTTGGGCGGCGCAGTCCAAAGCGTTCGAGCAGACCGAAATCCTTCGCGCGACTCCACCACAGATAAGGGTAGGACACGTTTTGCGGGCCGAATTCAAAACCCTGCTGGCGAATCATCTGCAAATAACCGTCGGCGCTCTTTTGCACGTGCATCGGGTGGCGGAACAACCAGCGAATCACCCAGGTGTCGATGTAGGCTTCGGTGGACTCGGCAAACATCAGATAGCCGCCCGGCTTGAGCACCCGATAGAACTCGGCGAGGGCTTGCTCCTGTTCCACCAGGTGGTGGAAGGTCTGGTGGCAGAACAGCAAATCGACGCTGGCGTCCGGCAGTTTGAGGGTCGCGCAATCGCTGCCGATCAGTTCGACGTTGATGTTCTGGCGCTGCGCCTCTTCGCCGCTGAGCATCAGGCTGTGCGGGTCGGCGTCGAGGCCGATCAGCCGTTGCGGGGCAAACACCTGATGCAGGTACTGGAACGACTTGCCCTGACCGCAACCGGCATCCAGCAGCACTGGACGGCTCGGCAGTGCTTCGCTGAACAAGCTGTGCAGGTCGTTGATTGCTACCCGCAGCACGTGGTGCTGCCAGGTGAAGCTGCGCAGGAACCAGAACCCGAAGCGGGTTTCTTCGACGTAACTGTCGCTGAGGTACTGTTGTTCGGTGTCACTCACGTTGCATCACTCGCACAAATCTCCGAGAGCATGCGCAACCGGCGCTTGGGCTCGCTGACGAATGGGTTGCGTTCGTCCCAGGCATAACCGGCGAGGATCGCGCTGATCATGCGGCGGATCTCCGGAGCGCTGCCGGGGTGGTAGATCACATCCTGGAAGGTCCCGGCGTACCAGCCTTCGACGTAGCAGCGGAAGGTATCGACACCGCGCTTCAGTGGCACGGCAAACTCGCGTTGCCAGTCCACGGTTTCGCCTTGCAGTTGGCGATGYAGAACGCCGGCGGCCATGCTCGCCGAACGCATGGCGATGGTCACGCCGGAGGAAAACACCGGATCGAGGAATTCTGCGGCGTTGCCGAGCAAGGCGAAGCCCGGGCCGTGCAAGGTTTTGACGTTGGCCGAGTAGCCGCCGATGGTCCGCGCGGGTGTGTCCCAGTGGGCGTTTTTCAGCACTTTGGCCAAGCTTGGGGTTTCGGCGATGAAGCCACGCAGGCATTCGTCGAGATCGTCGCCGCGGCCTTCGAAGTGTTCGGCGGCGGCAACCACGCCCACCGAGCAGCGACCCTGGCTGAACGGGATGGTCCAGAACCAGATGTCGCGCTGGGTCGGGTGGGTGGTGATGAGGATCTTTTCACGGTCGAAGTGCGGGCCGTCGATGTGGTCTTCGATGTGGGTGAACACGGCCTGGCGCAGCGGGAAGTTCGACGGTGCTTCAAGGTCGAGCAAACGCGGCAAGACGCGGCCGTAACCGCTGGCATCGAGCACGAAGTCGGCTTCCAGGCGGTATTCGCTGCCGTCTTCACGGCGAGCGCTGAGCTGGGGTTTCGCCCGCTCGAAGTCGGCACTGATGATCGTCTCGCCGTAACGGATTTCCACCCCTTGCAGCGCTGCCTGATCGGCCAGCAGTTTGTCGAAATCAGCGCGCTGGACCTGGAAGGTGGTCGGCTTGCCGTTGCTGAAGGTGTCGCCGAAATCGAACGTACTGTAGCGCTCGCCCCAGGCGAAAGCCGCGCCGTTTTTCAGCTGGAAGCCGGCGGCTTGTACCGCTTCGAGCATGCCGGCTTCTTCGACGAAATCCAGGCAGTGCGAGAGCAGGCTTTCGCCGATCGAAAACCGTGGGAAGTGCTGACGTTCAATGATCAGCACGTCATGGCCGTTACGCTTGAGCAGCGCGGCGGCGATGGCGCCCGATGGGCCGGCACCGATAACGATGACCTGGCGTCGTTCCGTATCAACTGTTGGCACTGGTGCTCCTTGCCGGGGCGGCGAGCTGTGAGGGGAGGCGGTGCACACCGGCGAGTGCCGGCAGCAGTGTTGCGATCAAACCCATCAGCATCAGCGCGAAATACAGCGCGGGACTGATCAGCTGTTGTTGCAGCAGCAGATTGAGAAAGACGATCTCGCTCAAGCCGCGAATGTTCAACAGCAGACTTTCGCGCCAGCGGTTGGCGCCGACAAACGATGTTCCGGCCCAACCGAGGCCGACCCAGTTACCCAGCAGTTTGCTGGCGATAGGAAACACCAGCAGCGCACCGAGCTGCATCCAGCTGAGGCTGTCCATGGCGCTGTGCACGTTGATCTGCACAATGCCGAAGGTCAGGATCAGCGGGATTGCAATGCTGTTCTGCAAGCGACTCAGCCAGGCTGCCGGTAACGGTAGCACCAGCGGTAGTTTGAGGGCAGCCATGCACAACAGATAACCGATGCCGAAAATCAGCGCATTGAGTTTGAAGTGTTCCGCTACCACCAGCAGCGCGAAGAAGCCCAGGCTGTGCAGCAGCGGCTGGCGTAACCCGAGCACACGCAGCAGCAACGGCAGGCAGGCGCCGGCCAGCGGCAGCAACAGGCTGCTCAGGTGCAGGCTGCCTTGGGCGAAGGCGAACAGGCTCCAGCAGGTCAGGTCGATGAGGATGGCGGTTTGCACCAGTCGGCGGATTGCGGCGGGTGGATAGTTGATGTGCCGCAGGTACAGATACAGCACCGGAATCGCCGTGATCGCGAACAACAGGCCGACCGCCAGCGAGCTCAACCATGGCTGATCCGGCAGCAACCAAATGGCTGTTGCCAGGCCACAGGCGAACGGAATGCAGAAACTCGGGAAGGCGATTTTCAGGCTCTGGCGGTCCAGCTTCAGGTCGATAACGTCGCTGAGAATATGCCCCAGCAACAGCGCGAAACTCAGGCTGTAGAGGTTTTTCAGCCAGTCCGGCGAGACCAGTTCGGCACCGTTTAACTGCCAGTACGGTTCAATCCAGAAATACATCAACAGCGGCAGGCCGAAGGTCGCCAGCAGCAACTGGCTGACAATCGGGATCAAGCCAAAATGACGCCCGACGCGAGTCGCCACGGCGAACAGCGCCAAGGCCAGCAGCCAGAACAGCACGGTCATCATGCTGCCGGCTCCGCAACGGGCGCGGCGTGCGCCGAAGGTTTGGCCCACGGCGCGAGGATGAAGCTGAAGGCCAGCCCGAGGCTCACCGAAAGGCCGAAGTTGCTCACCGCCGGGGTGCTGGAAATCGCCAGCAGACCAAACGACAGCCACGTCGTCGCCGCCGCCAGCAGCGTGCCTAACAGGCTCACGGYGGCACCGCCGATTTGCTCGCGCATGAGGATCGCGTAATCGACACTGATCGCTGTCACCAGCAGCAACCCGAACACGCTGAACAGTGTCAGCGGCTGCCCCAGCCAACCGAGGCTGGCCAGGCTGCACAGGGCCGCCAGTAATGGCAGCGCGACGAGCCGCAGGGCGCCGCCAAAACCGAAGGGCAGAATCAGCAGCAACACGATCAATGCGCAGGACATCAGTTTCAGTTCAGCCGCGCTGATCTGGGTGGCGGCGAAGACCTTGTTCAGGTCGTCCAGACGATCCACCAACTGCACACCCGGCAAGTCCAGCGCTTGCACCCGCAGCAGCGCGGTATCGTTCAAGCCTTGCAGGCTGACCATCGCCGCCACGCCGCCATCCGTAGCGCCCAGCCACAGCGGGYGCCACGGCTCGGCCAAGGGCCCGACCAGCGCTGCGTCGATGTCTTCGACCGGCAAGGCCTGCAACTGCGTCAGTTCGGCTTGCAGTGCGGTGGCCGGGATGCCGAGGTCGAGCAACGGTTGCCAGAATGCCGGGAGTTTATTCAGGGCGTCGCGAACCTGTTGCTGCTCGGAAGGCAGGCTGACCAGTTGGCTCAGCGCCAGGTAGCCTTTGAGCTTGTCCAGATTGACCAACTGATCCAGTCGGTCGCTGAGGGCTTTCTGGCGCTCGAGCAGTTGCTGCTGGTTGGCCGCGCGCACCAGGAAGAACTGGCTGGTGGGTTGATAGCCGGTGATCCGCGCAATGGTCTGCGCTTCGTTCATCAATTGCGGCGGCGCACTGACCCACTGACGGATGTCGTTTTTCGTGGTCAGGTGCCACAGGCCACCCGCACAAAAGACCAGGACCAACATCAGCAGGACCGAACTGCGCACGCGTTTGAGCAGCGCTGCACGCATGTTCACCAAAAACTCGGCCACCCGCAGCGGCCACTGCGCGGGTCGCAGGTCCGCACCCTTGAGCAGCGCCGGCAACAAGCACACCGCCGACAGGTAGGCGCCGAGCAGACCGGCGGCAGAGAACACGGCTATCTGGGTCAGCGCCGGGAACGGTGTCCAGGCCAGTGCCAGATAACCGATGCAACTGGTGGCCAGGCTCAGGGTCAGCCCCGGCAAAGTCACGCGCAGTGCGGGCCAGCTGTGCCAGGGTTTCAGGCTCCAGCTCTTGGACAGGTAATGCAGCGGGTAGTCGACCGCGACGCCGATCAGGCTCGATCCGAGCACCAGGGTCATCACGTGCATATGGCCAAACAGTGCGACGCAGGCCACCGCACCAAACAGCATGCCGACCAATACAGGGATGAAGGCCAGCAACACGCGGAATCTGCGAAATGCCAGCAACAGCAGCAACAGGATGCCGACGGTTGCGCCACCGCCGACCCAGGTAATTTCGCGGGTCGCTTGCTGCTGACCGTTGGCGGCGTACAGCAGGCCGCTGGCGGCGAGTAGTTGCACGTCGGCCTGCGCCGCTTCTTCGCGGCTGTGCTTGAGCAGCTCGGCGACCTTCAGCGGCAGTTGCATGTCGAACGCGTTGCCGCTGGTGCGGGCTCGCAGCATGACCCAGCTTTTGCCGTCGGCGTCGGCGACCAATGTGCCGCTGCCAATGTCCAGTTGCACTGAACCGTGCTGCGGCTGGCTGTTTTGAATGCGTCCGGTCAGGCCCAGCCAGTCATCCTGGCTCGGCACCAGGCTGAAACCGGTAAAGGGGTCGAACAGCGCTTGCACGCGCTGCTGGATGAAGGCTTGCGGTTGTTCGATCAACTGTTGCCGATCGGTGGCCGAGAGCATCGCCAACCGACCTTGCAGCAACTGCGTGCGCAACGCGGGCAAGTCGGCTTGCAGGTTCCATTGGACCTTCTCGAACAGTCCGCTGGCCAGCCACTGTTCGCCGAGTTTTTGCGTCATGGCGATGGCTTGCGGGCGATCGGTGTGGCCAACCAGCACCAGCATTTCGCGGTTCAGCGGTTCCTGCATGCGCTGTTCGGCCTTGAGCTCCAGCGCGTCCGGCGCGGTGCCCGGTACCAGATCCATCAGGTTGGCCGACAGCGGTGCGCCGTCGTGCCATTGCCAGCCGGCGAGTGCAAGCACCGCCAGCAGCAGGGTCAGAAATAGCCGTGGAAGCCTCCGTTCACTCGGCAAAGTCATGTTGCTCCGCATCGGTCAATGGGTTGGCGCTGGTAGTGTCCTGCATGCGCAAAACGGTGCTGTCGCCCTGGGTTTCCAGCAATTCGATGCGCTGCACCAGTTCACCGCCGTCGATGTTGATCTGATTGAACACTTGCTTGAGCAGCATCGAACGCGGGGTCAGTGTGAGTTTCCAGTTGTGTGCTTCGCCGCTCAGCGATAACTCGAAATCCCGCTGCAGCCCGCTGCTGTCGCCTTGCAGTACCGCGAGGAAGATGCGGTTCTGCTCGGCGCCAGCACTTTTGCCCGGCAGCATTTGCCAGCCACTGCCGTCACGCCGTGCGATGCCCTTGGTGCTGATCCGGTAATCCTGTTGCAGCGGCGTTTTGAGCAACCACAGCAAGCCGTGATCCCTGGCCAGCACGAACGAGCCCTTGCTGGTCAGCGGTTGCGGCAGGGCACGCAGGTGTTTTTCCTGAATGAAACTGCCGTGGATCACGCTGGGTTTGGCCAGTTGGTCGCTCAGCTGTTGCAGGTCGAAGGCGTTCGCCAGCGATGAGAAGCCGAGCAACATGAGGCTCGCGACAATCGCGTAGCAGCTGGCGAAGCCTGCGTTCGGCCGCGTAGCGGTCGTAATCCGGGCTACCCGGTTTTCCTGCAAGATCGCGGTTTCAGGTTTTACGACCGCTTCGCGGCCGAACGCAGCCTGGCGGCAGCTGCTACGAAGGCGTCGCGTCAGCATCCAGAACTTCATGGCAACATCCTCTCGACCGCATCGGTAAACACCTTCGGCGACGCCAGTTGCATCTCGCGGCTGGCGACGTGCACGGCGACCTGCACCGAGCTTGCGCGGGTCAGGCGTTCACCGGTGGCGAGGTCGCTGATCAGGTAGCTGATCTTCAGACGGTTTTCCCATTCCACCAGGCTGGCGCGCACGTTAAGCGTCTGGCCGAACACCGCGCCGCGCACATAACGCAGTTGCAGGTCGATCACCGGCCACGCGTAGCCGGATTCCTGCATGGCGGTGTAGTTGTGGCCGAGCTGGTCGAGCAGGGCACAGCGGGCGACTTCCAGGTACTTCACGTAATGGCCGTGCCAGACCACGTTCATCGAATCGACGTCGAAGAACGGCACAAGGATTTGCGTATCGGCGTGAAGCACTCCCTTGCTACGCATGCAGCCTCCAGTGTTGTTCGGCGATGCGTTGCAGACACAGGCGCAATTCACCTTCCAGGGCGCGGTCTTCAATGACCGGCGCGAAGTCCTTGGCGAGCTCTGCGTGCATCGCCGCCAGCGCCGGCGGCAATGGCCGGGCGTCTTCTGCCTGGCTGCGCAACCAGACGCCTTGATTGGCTGCCAACAGGGTCGCAGCGGCAACCTGTTCGGTCAGCTCCAGTACGCGGATCGCATCACGGGCAGCGATGGTGCCCATGCTCACTTTGTCCTGGTTGTGGCATTCGGTGGAGCGTGAGAACACGCTGGCCGGCATGGTGTTTTTCAACGCTTCGGCGGTCCAGGCGCTGGTGCCGATCTGCACCGCTTTAAAGCCATGGTTGAGCATCGCGCGCTCGGCGCTGGCGCCCGACAGGTTGCTTGGCAAACCGTGGTTGTAGCGTTCGTCCACCAACAGCGCGAGCTGACGGTCGAGCAGGTCGGCAACGTTGGCCACGAGGTTTTTCAGGCTGTCCATGGCGAAGGCGATGTGCCCGCCGTAGAAGTGCCCGCCGTGCAGCACGCGTTCGGCTTCGGCGTCGATGATCGGGTTGTCGTTGGCGCTGTTGAGTTCGATCTCGATGAACGAACGCAGCCAGTTCAGGCTGTCGGCCAACACACCGAGCACATGCGGCGCGCAACGCAGCGAATAGCGGTCTTGCAGGCGATGCAGCGGTGCGGTCGGTGCGTCGATTGCCAGATCCTTGCGCAACCACGCGGCCACTTGCATCTGGCCCGGGTGCGGCTTGGTGGCGAACAGACGCTCGTCGAAGTGCTCCGGGTTACCTTGCAGGGCAACCACGTTCAGCGCAGTGATGCGCGTCGCCAGTTGCAGCAGGTAGTCGGCACGGGCGTAGGCCAGGCAGGCGAGGCCGGTCATTACCGCCGTGCCGTTCATCAGCGCCAGCGCTTCCTTGGGCCGCAGTACCAGCGGCTCCCATCCGAGTTCGCGGTGGACGTCGGCGGCCTGCCGGCGCTCGCCCTTGAACAGCACTTCGCGCTCGCCGGACAAGGTCGCGGCGACGTACGACAGCGGTGTCAGATCGCCGCTGGCGCCCACCGAACCCTCTTCCGGGATCAGCGGCAGAATGTCGTGTTCGAGGAAGGCATGCAGGCGCTCCAGCAGCTCGATGCGAACCCCGGACACGCCGTGGCACAGCGACTGCAAACGCGCCGCAAGCACCGCGCGGGTAGCCTGGGCGTCGAGCAGTTTGCCCAGGCCGCACCCGTGGAAGGTGTACAGATGACGCGGCAGCGCTTCGACATGATGCAGCGGCACCGCGACCACGCAGGAATCGCCGTAACCGGTGGTCACGCCGTAGATCACGCCTTCCTTGTCCAGCAACGAATCGAGAAACCGCGCGCCCTTGGCGATGCGCTCACGGTATTCGCTGTCGTTTTGCAGTTGCACGGGCGCCTGACGGTTGGCCAGGGCCAGCACGTCTTCGATGCGCAAAGGGAGTTCGCCGAAGGTTACCGGCTCAAGCGGATGCGTCGTCATCGGTCTTCCAGAATGGGTAAAAGTTGAACCATTGTTGGGGCGCTTCAAGGCAGCACTGGCCGAGGCGTTCGGCATAGCGCGTGGCCCAGTGGTGAATCACTTGCTCGCGGTCGCTGCGCTTCCACACCACCGCGTCGGCGAAGGGCTCGATGATCAGCCGATAGTCGCCCGCTGGTTTTTTCAGGCACATCAGAAAATTGACCGGGCACTTCAACAGGCCGGCCAGTAGCCACGGACCTTGGGGGAACGCGGCCGGATGACCGAGGAAGTCCACCGTCACGCTGCGCCCGCCGTGCAGCGGCACGCGATCGCCGGCAATCGCCAGCCACTCGCCACGCTCCAGGCGCTGGCTCAGTTGCAGCATGATCACCGGGTCCAGTTCGCTGACCTGGATCAGCCGCAGATTGGTCGCGCCCGCTTCGCCCAGCAGGCGATTGAAACGCTCGGCGTGCTTGGTGTGCACCAGCACGTTCATGGTGACCCTTTCACCGAGTTCGGCGAGGGCTCGGCAGACTTCGAGGTTGCCCAGGTGAGCGCCCACCAGCATCTGCCCGCGTGTGCCGCGCAATTGATTGCGCAACAGCGCCGGGTCGATGATTTCGATCTGTTCGATGCTCAACTTGCCGTTCCACACGTCGAGCTTGTCGAGCATGGAGTCGGCGAAGGCCATGAACTGGCCAAACACCCGCCAATGAGACGGGCGCAATTCGCTGCGGCCGCTCCAGTCGGCCAAGCGCTGCTGGTATTGCCAGGCGCTATGGCGGGCGCTGCGACCGAACAGGAAAAAGTACAAGACGATGCCGTACAGCAGCGGGCTCAACATCCGACGTCCGAGCACTTTTGCGCAGAATGCGGTGAATTTCATCAGCCAGAAACTGCCGCGTTCCTTGTGGTCGGCCCAGTGCTCGTTGTCTGCATTGATGCTCATGTTCGCCACCGTCGCCAAAGAATGACCGGCGCCCGTAACAGCATGCCGAAGAACAGGCGGGTGTGCATGCCCGTAATCAGCACATTGTCGCGAAACAGCCGAAAATGCGAGACGCCATCCTGGGGGTAGTGAACCTTGGTGTGCAGCCAGTGCATCGGCAGATTGCGCCAGGCCAGGCGCACAATGATGTCAGTGTCGAAGTCCATGCGATTGCCGATCTTCACCGAATTGATCAGCGCCAGCGTCGGCGGCAACGGGTAGAGGCGAAAACCGCACATGGAGTCGCGAATCTGCAACGAAAGGGTGTTGATCCAGACCATCACGTGCGTCAGGTAGCGGGCATACAAACGGCCCTTCGGCACACTGGCGTCGTACAGCGGGTAGCCGCAGATCAGTGCGTCGGGATGGGCGCGTGACTGCTCGATGAAGGTCCGAACGTCACTCAAGTCGTGCTGACCATCGGCGTCCACCTGCAAGGCATGACTGAAGCCCAGGCGCGAAGCTTCGCGAAACCCGCTCATGACCGCGCCGCCCTTGCCCTGATTGACGGCGAGCTTGATCAGGAAAACCTGGTCGCGCTGGGCCAGTTGTTCAAGCACTGCGGCACAGGCCGGACTGCTGGCGTCATCCACCAGAATGCACGGCAGATGGTTGGCGAGCAGCGCGTCGACCACGTTAGTGACGGCGGCTTCGTGGTTGTAGACCGGGATCACGGCACAGGGGTTATGCATCTGGGTAGCTCTCCCGAACTTGTAGCAGCTGGCGAAGCCTGCGTTCGGCCGCGAAGCGGTCGCCAAACGGGTGATCGCGGTTTTCCAGGTGTATTGAAGTCACCAAACTGCGAGCGCTGCGCGCTCGAACGCAGCCTTCGGCAGCTGCTACGGGGATTATCGAGTTATCCACAGGCGCTCTCCAGGAGTATTCGTCCACTGGAGCAGGTAGCCGTCTCATTGCGATAGGCGAAATACAATTTGCTGCGCAATGGGTCGAAGCGCAGGTGCAGTTGGATTTCGTCGCCGGGGCGCACCAGTTGCTGGAACTTCAGCACTTCCATGCCGGCAAACTTTATCGGCAGCTCCATCAGTTGCCGACCCAGGTTCAGCGCCCATTCGACTTGCACCACGCCCGGCAATACAGGCGTTTGCGGGAAGTGGCCGCTGAAGTAGGCAAGGTCCGGCGGCACTGCCAGTTGCAGGCTCCACTCGCCGTCGGCTTCGACCTGTTCCAATACGTGTGGCGCCTTTGGGCGGGGCGCCAGCAGCAGGGCTTCAACGTCGGCTTGCGGCAGTTTGCCCTGGGCGTTCAGCGGCAGTTGACGCAGCAACCGCCAGCGGCGCGGCAGGGCCAGGGTTTCGCAATGTTGGCTCAAGTGCTGACGCAGTTCCTGGGTCAGCGTACGCCGGCCTTGGTTGCGCAACGCATGCAGGCCTTGTTCGCTCAACACCAGCAAGGCACCCAGCGAGGCGCGGTTTTCCTGAACCACGCCGAGGCGCGCTTCGGCGACCCAGTCGTGGGCCATCAATGCCTGTTCCAGCATGGGCAGCGAGATACGTTTTTCTTCCAGCTTGACGATCCGGTCCAGCCGTCCGAGCAGTTCGAAACGACCGTCGGCGGCGATGCGCGCGGCATCGGCGGTGTGTTCAACGTGGTCGACCGGCAAGTACGGCGAGGCGATGAGCAGGGCCCCGTCACGGTCCTGGCTGAGCACGACATCGGCAAAGGGYTGCCAGAGATCGTCGCCCTGACGCCAGGCAATGCCACCGGTTTCCGAGCTGCCGAGAATCTCTGTCGGCCATTGTTGCAGTCGTTCGTGCAAGCGTTGCGCCGCCTCGGCCGGTAATGCGCCACCGGAGGAAAACACTCGGCGGACTGCGCTCAAGGCCGGCCAGTCGAGGTTGTCGCCCATGCGCTTGAGCAGCGCCGGGCTGGCAACCCAGGCGAAGGCCGGGTGTTCGCGGCTGGCGCGCTGCAAGTCTTCCGGGAACGCCAATTGCCGGCGTACGAACGGACGCCCGGCGCACAGTGGCCACAGCACCCGAAACAGCAATCCATAGATGTGCTGCGTGCCGACGCTGCCGATGATGCAGGCGCTGCCCAGGTCCGTGCCCCACAAGTGCTCCAGTGCCTGAACTTCATTGGCCAGTTGCCGCAGGGTTTTCTCGATGCGCTTGGGTTCGCCGCTGGAGCCGGACGTGCACAGGCTCAGGTGGCAGTGATCGAGATCCAGTTCGGCGGCAGCCAGCGGCGTCTGCTGGAAGTCAGTCAGCTGTGCGTCGTCTGCCACATCAGTCAGCCACAGGTCGACCTCCGTCGACCAGCGCAGACGGGTCTGGGGTTGCAGATCGGCGGGYAGCAGCACGCTAACCCCGGCACGCCAGGCGCCGAGCAGGGCAATCGCAAGTTGCGCGGCGTCTTCCAGGTGCACGGCGATGCGCGTTACACCTTGTGCTTGCAGGCCGGCGGCGAGGCGCAGGGCCTGGTCGCACAGGTCGGCGTGATTGAGCGCCGGATCCGTCGTGACAGCGCGCGCAGGTAGTGCCTTGAGCAACAATTGCTCAAGTTTTATCCAATTCATGGGTGGCCTCGTACCCGTTGTCGTATGAGCCATTCAATGGCAAACAGCAAACCCATTAACCCGTAGGAGATCAGGCCGGTGTACAACATCCACCAACTCAGCGGCGCCCAAAGGGTCAGGGCAGCAGCGAGCAAACCGTTACAGAGGAAAAACACACTCCAGGCGATCGTCACCTGGCGGGTATAAACAATGGCCTTGTCCGGCAGATGCGGTTCGCGCAAACGCGCCAGCCGCTCGATCATCGGTTGCCCGAACTTCAGGCTCAGGCCAAACAGCGCCAGCATGAAACCGCTCATCAGCACCGGGTACCAGCGCAACAACACAGGGCTGTCGAACAGCGCCAGCAGCAGGCAAAACGCAATGGCAACCACCGCCATCCAGAGGCTACCAGGGCGCCGTTTGCCCAGCAGCGCACGGGCCAGCCACAATCCACCCAGCAACAGACCGAACTGCCACGGGGCAAAATGTTCCATGCCGAAATACACCGCAAAGGGGTACAGCAGGCCCGCCAGCAGCAGACCGAGGCCGATCAGTCGGCTCATGCGGCCGGTTGAACCAGACGGTAGACCGCCTCGACCACGTCGCCGACGGTACGCACCGACTTGAACTCTTCAGCGGCAATTTTCTTGCCGGTCTGGCGTTTGATGTGATCGATCAGGTCGACGGCATCAATGCTGTCGATTTCCAGGTCCTGATACAGGTTGGCGTCCAGGGTCACGCGTTCGGGTTCCAGCTCAAAGAGTTCGACCAGGGCATCACGCAGGGTGTTGAAGATGTCGTCACGAGTTTGCATGGTCCGGTCTCAAGCTGCCTGTTTTGCAGTGACGAACGCCGCAAGGCTCGCCACGTTGGTGAAGTGACCACGGGTGTCATTGGCATCGGCGTCGATTTTGATGCCGTACTTTTTCTGGATCGCCAGGCCGAGCTCCAGCGCGTCGACCGAGTCCAGGCCCAGCCCTTCGCCAAATAGCGTCTGCTCGTCGCCGATGTCCTGCACACCGATGTCTTCGAGGCCAAGGGCGTCAATGATCAGCAGTTTTATCTCAAGCTTCAGATCGCTCATCTTCGGCGAGCTCCTTAATAAAGTAATGGTGAAAATAATCGTTGAGCTTGCGCGAGGCCTGCGGTGCAGGGCCCAGCGCCGCGAAGGCCTGTGGGTCTATATCGGCCCCGACACGGAAACTGAAGTGCACGCGACGTTTGGGGATCCGATACCAAGGCTCGGCCTTGGTCAGGGTCGTGGGGCTGACCTTGATGATCACCGGGGTGACGATTCTCGCACCGCGCAGCGCGATTGCCGCGGCGCCCCGATGAAAGGCCGGTGATTGGCCGGGTTGGGTGCGAGTACCTTCGGGAAAAATGATCAGGGTCTGGTCGCTTTTCAGTGCGTCGGCAGCGGCGTCGAGCATCTCCATACTGCCATCGTTGCTGATGTATTCGGTGCGACGTAACGGGCCACGGGTAAAGGGGTTTTCCCAGAGGCTTTTCTTGACCACGCAGTTGGTGTGGGGCACCAGGCCGATCAGGAATACGACATCGATCAACGAGGGATGATTGGCGATGATCATCTGCCCCGGGCGCCCGAGCTTTTCCGCGCCCTGGATGTCGTAGGTCAGCACACCTGTGCGGGCCATGAACCGGACAAAAAACCAGAATATCCGGCTGACGGTATAGCGCGCCCGTTGCCGATGGGTCTGGGCATCGCCGCC
>NZ_JBFTLU010000002.1:0-42930 GCF_056396605.1 Pseudomonas sp. 05T35 | reverse complement strand
GTGGTGTTGGTCGCGCGTAAATCCTGCACCGCCGTCGAGCGTTGGGTGTACACCGATGTGGGCAAGTTCTCCGGCCTGATCGAAACCATGGACGAAGCCATCAAGTTCCCGATCTGGACCGAGAAAAAAGGCGAGATGGAAGAAGTGGTCATCGCCGGCCCGACCTGCGACAGCGCCGACATCATGTACGAAAACTACAAGTATGGCCTGCCACTGAACCTGGCCATCGGTGACCGCCTGTACTGGCTGTCCACCGGCGCGTACACCACCAGCTACAGCGCTGTTGAGTTCAATGGCTTCCCGCCGCTGAAATYGTTCTACGTATAAGCGATCTCTTGAAATAAAAGGTCCATGTAACCATGGACCTTTTTTATTTCCGCAGCCATGCTTCTACATGGTCAATCATCGCCATAGATTCATGAGCACCCTCCATAGCTGCGCCTAATTTGAAATTCAACTCCCCGAGTTTTGACGCACTCTTTGCTCTCAAGAGTTCGTTGATTACGCCGTCTATACGCTGATAGACCTCCTTGATGAACAGGCCCATCTGCGAGTTTACGGAAACGAACCCGCTAAATAACGCCACAATATCGCTTTTATATTCTGCCGCCCTGATCGAAGCGTCCCTGGAAGAGTAAGTGATGTCCCAGACAGGTGCAGTGCCCACCTCGAAAAACAACTCCTCCGCCACAGTCGGTTGTGGATGGCAATTACAGGATTGATGATCCATTGCACTCGTGAATACTGCTTTCAGTCCAAATGACTCGTGATACATTTCCTCGACGGTATATTTCAATTGTCGCATCGCAGCTCTTAGATCATAAAACCGAAGCGCCAATTCGTGAACCAGGTCCTGTACATTCTTTGGTGGAAATAACGTCCAGGTCGGAGATCGGGATAAACCGTACAACCTGAAATCCACTTGGGCAATGGGTTCGTTCCTGGAGAACTGCCTGGTTATTTGCATAGAAGCCTGGTTTCTTCAGTACGCCCCCAATACTCTTGCAGATATCGCCCATTAAACTGAGCATTGTTCAAACGCGAATCCTTGGCCAGAACCGCAAGTTGATGGCCGCTTCTTCTACGGCGCTCAAACACAACCGGTATACTGTCGAATGTCGGGTGCAGGGTCCCAAGGAAACGGGTGTAACGATCTAACACGCGCCGCTGCGCCGCAGTGAACTCATAGGCAAGTATATTCATACTCTATCTTGGAGGGGGTGGGCGTGCGACCCACCGCCCTCTTTCCTTATTACTGCCGAATGGTTTTCAAGTATTGAATGACGTCGGCGATCCGGGCAATCGCGGTATCCGTTCGCGCCTCGACGGGCAGTGACTTATCCTGCTTAAATTCGCGGGAGAACTTTTCAATGTCGGAGACCAGATTCGAAAATTCACTCACGTATTCCTGGCGCTCATCGTCCAGCTTGTCCAGCGTCATAACCAATTCAATCTTCCCATCAACCTGGGCGATATCTTTGGTGTGTTTTTGCAACTGCGCCCTCAGGTCGCCCGCTCTCTCCTTGAGCCTGTTGTATGCCGCCAGCATGTTGAGATAAGAAATGGCTTCCCCAATACCAGAGATCAATTTCTTAAGCGTATCAATAGCCAACAATGCGACTTGAACCTGCGGTGGCGCCAACCCCAGTGCTTTCAAATTATCCAGCGATAACTGCGCCTCTTCACCGATTTTTTCGACGCCGGCTTTCCCGATCAAGTCAATCGCTTCGGACACGGACTTCATCTGTTCATTCAGCTCAGCTAATTTTTCTTCGGAATTGATTTTTAGCTCTTCAACGAATGCCCGATCCTGTTTCAGCGTGACCACCCATTTTTCCGAGGCTACCCGGTCAAACGGGGCGTTAATACTCTTATGGATACTTTTTAAATCTTCAGTGTGTGCGAACATGATATCGAATACATTTTTGAGCTCGCGCTCCATGTCCTCACGAACCTCGTCTACATCGTCCGGGTAGTCAAGCTCTGCCTGATAGCCTTTCAGCTTCCTCTGCGCACGCTCCAAGTAGATACTGGTTGTCTGAGCCTGGTTACGCAGACCGAACATTGTCTTATTGATAGCGAGCGCCAGATCATTCATTGCTCCGACGGTGCCAGGCAAGTAATTGAATTGTTCGACAAGCATTTGTGCCGTGGTGTTCGTTCCTTGCACCGAGGCATTATGGCTACGCAACTCCGCCATATTGAACGCTGGATAATCCGAACCATTAAATAATGAACGCATCATTATCTCACTCCAAAAAAACTGACGATTATTGTTGTATTCCTTTTCCGCCTCTTCGAACACGCCAAGCAATTGATCCGAACCTACTTGTATTTGCTCCCAAGGATCAATAATACCGACTATCTGTGTTGTAAACTGCCTCAGCGAAGTCGCCTCTTCCAGTTTATCGACCTCTTTGATGGAAGCAGCGATATAGGTACTCAGCGCATTCCACACCAGCATCATTGAGGGTCGCTGCCGCCTTGATCGCTTCCTGAACCAGTTGATCGTATTGTTTATTGAGCTCGTCAATGTCTGCCGAGCGCAGGTCGATTTGCTTTTGCAGATCCTGAATATCTGCCTGATACGTATTTCTCGAAATAAATTCCAGTCGCAGCTTTATTTCCGGGAGTACCTTCTCGCGCATGTCGGCGCCAAAACAATCCAATTGTTTCCTGACACTCTCGGCCTTATCATGACAGATTCTGACCCTCTCCAGCATGTCATTGAGATAGTGCTTGATATCCGGAACATCTCCCGAAGGCAAGCCAAGATCGGGAAGGTTCGGGATCTTGTGTTTCAGTTTCAGATACTCTTCCCGCGTATTGATATTGTGTTCTTCCAGGTATTTCGATATTCTTAGCTCTTTATAAACATCTACAATTGCTTTACCAATCCTAATAATGCTACCGGCGAAAATCTTAAGGTCGGTGCCCGTCAGCATTATTTTCTCGCGCAATGGCGACCAGCGCTTGGCATGGTCATACGTCATGGTGAATGTGCGTAAAAAATCCCTGCCCGTCAGTCCCACGCGGCCCTCATCACCCGCGCCATAATTTAAATACGCAATGACATCCTGTAGCCGGACGGGAAGAGACAGCCCTAAGGTTTCATACTTCCTTAGGCTGACAATCTGCTCTTTGGTCAACTGCATTCCGGGGGCCCGGTTATATTCCTCGCCCTCGCCAAGCGATGCGCTCACAAATACCTTAGGCGCTTTTGCAGCGGCTTCGACCACCTTGCTGTCCATCTTGAATTCCATCAGAGACTCCTTGTCTTCTTCGGATCTTAATATATGCCCAGTTTATTCACGACACTAATGAGCCGTTTCATCCCGCTCAGTTACAGGCACCGTGAGAACAGACATTAATGTGCTGCGACGAACATTCACAAGACTTTAAATATTAAAAATCAAGACAGCCAGCACAACAACTACTTAACCAGGGCAATGGTTTTTTTAGAACACCTCCACAAACAGAATCACCTTGCATCAAAATCAAACTATTACAACTGCGGTTTGAGCTCCAAATATCACGCACACCTGACGAGTGCATAAACCTATTCAGGTAATACTTTCTATCGTGTAATAGTCTAAAGACAGCGAAACGTCGCTATCGAGATAGTTAACGGTAACAACAAACCGTTACAACATGGCCAGCTGAGAAAGCCGCAGCCGATAGGCATCAGCCATCCCACGGATTTGCGGATGATGTGCGCCTTGCAATGACTCACTGCCCACCCGCAAGAAATTCACGTTCCCCCCGGCCAACGCCTTGCGCAACCAGCCCAGCGCATCATCGACATGCCCTTGATCGGCCAGCACCGCGGCATAACTGAACTGCCCGCGAAAATCCCCGCCTTCGGCCGAGCGTCGATACCACTCCCGAGCCGCCAATGGATCCGCGGTGCATTGGCGTCCCTCTTCCAGATAGCGGCCCAGCAGGTTCATGGATTTGGCGTGGCCCAACTCGGCGGCGCAGCGATACAACGCCAGAGCTTGCGMCTGATCCTCGAYCACYCCGCGCCCGGTRGCCAGCAGRTTGGCGTAGTTGTACATCGCCCARTCCAGTCCKGCMTCGGCGGCGMRGCGATAATGCCCCGCAGCGACCGTAGCGTCGGCATTACAGCCCCAGCCATGTTCATGACAGCGACCGAGCATGTTGCGCGCCATCAGATGCCCGCCGTTGGCGGCGATCTCGAACCAGCGCAAAGCCAGCGCCTGGTCCTTGGCGATGCCCTGCCCTTCGAGCAGGATTTGACCGAGCAAGGCCTGGCCATCGAGGATCCCGGCCTTTGCAGCGATCAGGATTGCCTGGGCGGCACGGGCCGGGCTTTCGGCGAGCATCGCGCTGAGTTGATCGCCGTCGAGGACTTCCTCGCGGCGCAGTCGGTAGCTCACGGTTACACCTCGACCCAGCGGCGCAGCAGGTTGTGATAGGTGCCGGTCAGGCGAATCAGTGACGGGTGATCCGGCAAGTCGCGGGTCAGTTGCTGGATCGCCTCGTCCATCTCGAACAGCAAGGCGCGCTGGCTGTCTTCGCGAACCAGGCTTTGGGTCCAGAAGAATGAGGCATAACGTGTGCCGCGAGTAACGGCGTTGACCTTGTGCAGGCTGGTGCCCGGATAGAGCACCAGGTCCCCGGCCGGTAATTTCACTCGCTGGGTGCCAAAGGTGTCCTGGATTTCCAGCTCACCGCCGTCGTATTCGTCCGGGTCGCTGAAAAACAACGTCGACGACAGGTCGGTGCGAACGCGCTCGATACTGCCCTTGGGCTGGCGCACGGCGTTGTCGATATGAAAGTCGAAGCTGCCCCCCGCCGTGTAGCAGTTCAGCAGTGGTGGAAAGACTTTGTGCGGTAACGCCGCTGACATGAATCGCGGATGTTTCCACAACCGCTCAAGCATCGCTGCGCCAATTTCCTGCGCCAGCGGGTGACCTTCCGGCAGTTGCAGGTTGTGTTTGGCCTTGGCCGACTGGAAGCCTGCGGTAATCCTGCCGTCCGCCCAGTCAGCCTGCTCCAGGGCCTCGCGAATACGCTGCACCTCTTCGCGGGAGAACAAGCCGGGAATATGCAGCAGCATGGGGCGATACCTGAGGGCAAAAGGATGCCAATGGTATTGATTCTTATTGGCAATGTAAAATCGCTCTGACGGATGAGTCCGCAAAACCCGTAAGGGAAAACTGTAAAGAATGTAAATTCAGCGCAAATAGCAATATATCTCAATTGATACAAATACGTATTTACCCTATATTCCGCCGCCTCAAACCCTGGGGAGGGGAATTCACAATGTCACGCCAACTACCACAATCACCGGTCAGCTCACCGCGTCTACTCGCCTCTGCAATTGGCGTGGCGATCACTGCCAGCTCTGTAGCGCACATGGCTTACGCGGCAGAAAAGACCGACGAAAAAGCGCCGCGCAATGCAATTGCCCTGGAGGCCACCAGTGTCACCGGTGAAGCCCAGGACTCCACCTCCTATCAGGTCGAAAAAGCCTCTTCGCCCAAGTACACCGCGCCGCTGATTGATACCCCGCGTTCGGTGACCGTGATTCCACAGCAAGTCCTCAAGGACACTGGCGCCCTCAACATGCAGGATGCATTGCGCACCGTCCCGGGCATCACGTTCGGTGCCGGTGAAGGCGGTAACCCGCAGGGCGACCGCCCGTTCATCC
This sequence comes from Pseudomonas sp. 05T35, assembly GCF_056396605.1. Classification (NCBI taxonomy): domain Bacteria; kingdom Pseudomonadati; phylum Pseudomonadota; class Gammaproteobacteria; order Pseudomonadales; family Pseudomonadaceae; genus Pseudomonas; species Pseudomonas sp. 05T35. The sequence goes on along the minus strand of NZ_JBFTLU010000002.1, from coordinate 37,253 downwards.
GTGGTTTCGACGCTCAGGGCGATACGTACCTGGATGGCGTACGTGACACCGGCTCCCAGAGCCGTGAAATCTTCGCCGTTGAGTCGATTGAAGTCAGCAAAGGCCCGAACTCCGCGATTGGCGGACGCGGCGCAGCCGGTGGCAGCATTAACCTGGTGAGCAAAAAAGCCCATCTGGGCGACTCGTTCAATGGCGGCTTCACCTGGGGCTCGGACCAGACCCAGCGCTACACCCTGGACAGCAACTACCAGTTCAGCGATACCGCCGCTGGCCGCCTGAACCTGTTGAGCCACGAAAGTAACGTCGCCGGCCGTGACAAGGTCGACTACGACCGTTGGGGCATCGCGCCATCGCTGGCCTTCGGCCTGGGCACCGACACCCGCGTCAACCTCGACTACTACCATCTGCAAAGCAACGACCTGCCGGACTCGGGTATTCCGTACACCGTGCCCGCTTCGGGCAAGACCGCTGATCGCACCAAGAGCAACCCGGACAAACCTTACGCGGGTGGCGACAGCAGCAATTTCTATGGCTTGACCGACCGTGACTTCCGCAAGACCCGTACCGATACCGCGACCTTCGCCATCGAGCACGACCTGACCGACGCGCTGACCATCAAGAACACCCTGCGCCACGGCACCAGCATGCAGGATTACATCCTGACCCAGCCGGACGACAGCAAGGGCAACGTGAGCAACGGCAGTGTCTGGCGTCGTGCCAACAGCCGCGTCAGCAACGTCGCGACCACTACCAACCAGACTGATCTGTTTGGCAATTTCTACATCGCCGGCTTCAAGAACAGCTTCTCCACCGGTGTCGAGTTCACCCGTGAAGAAGGCGAAAAATCCTCGTACAACGTGAACACCGATACCACCCCGGGATCGCCCGCGACATCGAGCAGCAACTGCACGCCGTCGATGATTGGCGCATCCAGCGGCTACAACTGCACCTCGCTGGCCAACCCGAACCCGAACGATCCGTGGAACGGCGCGATTTCGCGTAACTACGCAGGCACTGACACCACCGCCAACACACGTGCCCTGTACGTGTTCGACACCCTGGAACTGTCGCCGCAATGGCTGGTGAACATGGGCCTGCGTTACGATCACTTCGACACCAAGTACAAGACCTTCACCGCGGCGGGTGCCACCACGGCGAAAGGCGCTGACACCAGCGAGTTCGTCACCGGTCAGTTAGGTGTCGTTTACAAACCGGCTGAAAACGGCAGCATCTACGCCTCTTACGCGACCTCCGCCACACCACCGGGTAATACCTTGGGCGAAGGCATGGACGGCAACCCGCTGTCGGGCACCAAGGATCGCAACGGCAATCTGCTGAGCAGCGACATGGAGCCGGAAACCACCAAGAACTACGAAGTCGGCACCAAGTGGGACCTGCTCAACGATCGTCTGTCGTTGACCGCCGCCCTGTTCCGTACCGAGAAAGAGAACGCACGCGTTCAGGTTGATACCACTTCCTACGCAAACGCCGGCAAAACCCGGGTTCAAGGGATCGAGCTGTCGGCAAACGGCAAGATCACCGACAAATGGCAAGTCTTCGCCGGCTACACCTACATGGACAGCGAACAAGTCGATGGCGGCCCGCTGAACCACGCCACCGATGGCAATCAATTGCCTAACACCCCGAAAAACAGCGCCAGCCTGTGGTCGACCTACAACGTCACGCCAAAGCTGACCCTGGGTGGCGGCGCGTTCTATGTCGACGACGTGTTCGGCAGCGTGGCCAATACCACCATGGTCAATTCCTACGTTCGTTACGACGCAATGGCCAGCTACAAGTTGACCAAAAACGTCGACCTGCAACTGAACCTGCRGAACCTGACCGACGTGACCTACTACGACAAAGCCTTCGCCACCCACTTCGCCAATCAGGCACCGGGCCGTACGGCATTGCTGAGCACCAACTTCCACTTCTGATAAAGAACCAAGTCGCCAAGCCCCGCCCATCCCGATGAGCGGGGCTTTTGCGTGTAAAAAAGAATGTTTCTCGACAACTCACGGCATAATGCGCGCCGTGGAATTACTGAACACACAGTTTTTAAATGAACAAGGCGGTCGACGTGTTGAAGAAAACCCTGTTCCAGCTGCACTGGTTCTTCGGCATCAGCGCGGGTCTGGTGCTGGCCTTGATGGGCATTACCGGTGCGGCGGTGTCGTTTCAGGATGAGATCCTGCGGGCACTGAACCCACAGGTCCTGCAGGTCGAGAAGCAGGTGGCCGGCGTGCTGCCGCCGGCGGATCTGGTGACCAAGGTCGAGGCTGCCGAGGGCAAGAAAGTCGCGATGCTCTGGGTCGAAACCGAGAGCGGCTTTGCGGCGCGCGTGTCCTTCACCCCACCGCCGGGCGAACGCCGTGGCCAGATGCGCTACGTCGACCCGTACACCGGCGACTACATGGGCGATGCCGTCGGCCAGGACTTTTTTGGCCTGATGCTGCAACTGCACCGTTTTCTGGCGATGGGTGACACCGGCCGGCAAATTACCGGTGCCTGCACGCTGATTCTGATTTTCTTCTGCCTGTCCGGACTCTACTTGCGCTGGCCGCGTCAGGTGGCGAGCTGGCGTGCCTGGCTGACCCTCGACTGGGCGAAAAAAGGTCGCAGCTTCAACTGGGACCTGCACTCGGTCGCGGGCACCTGGTGCTTGCTGGTTTATTTGCTGGCAGCGCTGACCGGGCTGTCCTGGTCCTATGAGTGGTACAACAAGGGCCTGAGCAAACTGCTGTCCGACACACCGCAAAACGAACGCATCAGACCAGGTCGTGGTACCCCGCCACCAGCCGGCCCCCTCCCGACCGCCGATTACAACGCGATCTGGAGCAGCATCTACAGTGCCGCGGGGCCGGGCCTGAGCGCCTATAACGTGCGCATGCCACCGGTGGCCGGACAACCGGCGACCGTGTTCTATCTGTTGAAAAACTCACCCCATGACCGGGCGCTGAACCAGATCACGCTCGACCCGGCCACCGGCGTTATCAGCCGTCAAGATCGCTATGGCGACAAGAGCTTCAAGGCGCAACTGTTGACCAGTATTTACGCGCTGCACGTCGGCAGTTACTTTGGTCTGGTCGGGCGAATTGTGCTGACCCTGGCTTCGTTGACCATGCCGCTGTTCTTCATTACCGGCTGGTTGTTGTACCTGGACCGTCGGCGCAAAAAACGCCAGATCAAAAACGCCCGTAAAGATCTGGAGCAAACCGCCAGCGATGCACCGGCATGGCTGATCGGTTTTGCCAGCCAGAGCGGTTTTGCCGAACAGTTGGCGTGGCAGACCGCCAGCCAATTGCAGGYCGCCGGGTTGCCGGTAAAAGTGCAATCGCTGGCGGCTGTCAGCGAGCAGGATCTGCGCGATTCAAGCCATGCGCTGTTCGTGGTCAGCACCTTTGGCGACGGCGAAGCACCGGACAGCGCTCGTGGTTTCGAGCGCAACGCGAACTGCTCAACCCTGACAGCAGCGGCGCCGACGTTTACCTGCTGGGCCTGACGGCGCCCGACAACAGCAGTTGGCTGGCCGGCGACCTGGTTGAAGTGCTGCCGCGCAACTGCCGGGGAGCGATTGAACAGTTCCTTGAAGGGCTGGGCATCGCCGGTAATACGCGAGTGCAACTCGATGGTTTGCACAAAACCCTTGAACAAGCCCTGGCCAGCCGTCAGTTGCCGGAGAACCGCGTGCATCTGGTCGGCCTGCACGCTCAGGCGCTGGTCGATGCGCTGGTGCCATTGGCCATGCGCGAATACTCGATCGCCTCGATTGCCGCAGACGGCGTGCTCGAACTGCTGGTGCGTCAGGAATGTCATGCGGATGGACGTCTGGGCATCGGCTCCGGCTGGCTGACCGAATACGCGCCATTGGGTTCTGCCATCAGCCTGCGAGTACGGCGCAACAGCGGTTTCCATCTCCCGGCCACGCCCGTGCCGATGATTCTGCTGKGCAACGGCACCGGGCTGGCTGGCCTGCGCAGCTTGCTCAAGGCACGGATTGCCGATGGCCAGACACGCAACTGGCTGCTGTTCGGCGAACGCAATCGCGAGTATGACTTCCTCTGTCGCGATGAACTCGAAGGATGGTTGATCGAAGGTGATCTGGAGCGACTGGACCTGGCGTTTTCACGGGATCAGGCCGAGAAGATCTACGTTCAGGATCGCCTGCGCCAACGTGCCGTCGAGCTAAAGAAATGGCTGGCGGACGGTGCATCGATCTACATCTGCGGCAGCCTGCAAGGGATGGCGACAGGGGTGGATCAGGTACTCAACGACGTGCTCGGTGTTGATGAAGTCGAGCGGTTGATCGAGCAGGGGCGCTATCGCCGCGACGTCTACTGAAGCCCCCTCACCCTAACCCTCTCCCCARGGGGCGAGGGGACTGACCGAGRTGTCTTGCGCTRTCCATCGACCTGAAATACCGAGTCGAACTCAGGTTTGAAAACGAAGAAGATTAGCTCCCTTTCCCCCTCTCCCCCCTGGGGAGRGGGTTGGGGTGAGGGGTGGTTCTAAAGCCGCAGTACAAAACCCGACTACAGTTAAACCTCCATTCCCTTCACACGGACGTGAAGCATGCCCAACCGCCCCACCCTCGACCAACGCCAACTCGCCCGCACACTTCGCGTCAACCAGACCGATTGCGAACGCCTGCTCTGGCAAAAGCTACGCAGCCGGCAGATCGCCAATCTGAAATTTCGACGCCAATTCCCCTGCCCGCCGTACATTCTGGATTTCTATTGTGCCGAGCTGAAACTGGCTATTGAACTTGATGGCGGTCAGCATTATGAAACGGCCGCCATAATCCATGATCGGCGTCGAACGCTCTACCTTCAGCAGCAAGGGATTGAGGTTGCGCGGTTCAGTAATCTGGAGGTCATTGAGCAGATGAGTGATGTTCTGGAGCAGGTTCTCAGGGTGGCGGCGGATCGAATGCCATGATCCTGATCTGAAATCGTCCCCTCACCCTAGCCCTCCCGAACCTCGGGGAGAGGGCTGGGGTGAGGGGTGGTTTTTGAAGATCCACACACTCAAACCGGCTGCAACCGCTGCTCAAACACCGCCACCCCATCCAGATCCCGCAGGATCACGCTCATTTCGCCGGTCTGGCCGTCGATATTCACCTCGCCAAAAAACTGAAACCCGGCAAACGGTGAGGTGTTCTGCGCCGGTGGGGCTTTCTCGAACACCACTTCGGGGCCGAAGGTTTTATCCAGCGGATTGGGGCCGAAGCTGCCGGCATTCAAGGGACCTGCGACGAACTCCCAGAAGGGTTCGAAGTCCTGAAACGCTGCGCGATCCGGGTGGTAATGGTGGGCGGCGCAGTAATGCACATCGGCCGTCAGCCAGACGTAATTGCGCACCTGCCGCGCCCGCAAGAAACCGAGCAGTTCTGCGATCTCCAGCTCGCGGCCCTGGGCCGGGCCCGGGTCACCGTTGGCCACGGCTTCCCAGCGCGGAACGCCGGGGCTGACTTCGCCATCGGGCACGCCAAGGCCAATCGGCATGTCGGCGGCGATGACTTTCCACTGCGCACCGGAGTTTTTCAATTCATGCTTGAGCCACTCCAGTTGCTCACGCCCGAGAAAGGCTTTTTCGCCGCCGAGGTTGTCGTCATTGGCCCCACGATAGCTGCGCATGTCCAGCACGAACACATCCAGCAGCGGCCCGTAACCGAGCTTGCGATAGATCCGCCCGCCGTTGTCGGCGGCCTGCAAGCGCATCGGCGCGTATTCGAGCCAGGCTTGCCGTGCACGGCCGACCAGGCTGTGGATATCTTTGCTTTTGTAGCGCTCGTCGAGTTGCTTGCCCGGCGACCAATTGTTCACCACTTCGTGGTCGTCCCACTGCCAGATCTGCGGTACCTCGGCGTTGAAGCGACGGATGTTTTCGTCCATCAGGTTGTAGCGGTAGTTGCCGCGATATTCGTCGAGGGTTTCCGCGACTTTGCTCTTGGCTTCGCTAGTGATGTTGCGCCACACCCGACCGTTTTCGGTGGTCAGTTGCGCCGGCACCGGGCCGTCGGCGTAGATGGTGTCGCCGCTGTGGATAAAGAAGTCTGGCAGACGCAAGCGCATGGCTTCGTAGATGCGCATGCCGCCGATATCCGGGTTGATCCCGAAGCCCTGGCCGACAGTGTCGCCGCTCCAGACGAAACGGATGTCGCGCCGGGTCTGCGGCACGCTGCGCAGGTGACCGAACCACGGTTCGCTGGCCACGCCGCTTTGGGCGTCTTCGAAGTACACGCGATAGAAGATCGCCTGATCGGCGGGCAACCCGCTCAGCTCGACCCGGGCCGTGAAGTCGGTGCGGGCATCGGCCAACGGTGAGACGAAACGCCGAGGGTTGCTGAACAGGCTGCGAGTGTCCCATTCCACGACCATCCGCGCCGGGCGGTCGCTGCGGCTCCAGATCATCGCTCGGTCGCCCAGAAGATCACCGGACTGCACACCATCGGTGAGCTGTGGACGATCCTTGACCGAGGCGATCACTGCCGGAGCCAGGCCAGGTAACAACAAACCGGCGCCGACAACCTGCATCACTCGACGGCGTCCCAAGTCGAATTCGCTCATGGAGTTCTCCCTAAAAGGAAAACTTAAACATGGCTGTGTGAACGCGCGGTGACACTCACCACCGAGTCCTCAAACGCCACGCCCCCCGTAGCAGCTGGCGCAGCCTGCGTTCGGCTGCGCAGCAGTCGTGAAACCTGCGCCTGCGGTGAACCTGAAACTCCGCGTTGCCTGATTCTACGACTGCTTCGCCCGAACGCGGACCGAGCCGAACGCAGGCTGCGCCAGCTGCTACGGATCGTGTGAGGCGCCMAGACCGGCATCAGGCGTTGGCCGGTTCCAATGCCAGCTCGGCGGCTTCCGGGCGTTTGACCGCTGCGTAAACCACCGCTGTCAGCAAACTCCCGGCAACAATCGCCAGCAAGTACAGCAGCGCATGGTTGATCGCATTCGGGATCAGCATCACGAACAGCCCACCGTGCGGCGCCATCAATTTGCAGCCGAAATACATCGACAGCGCACCGGCCAGCGCACCACCGGCGATGCTCGCCGGAATCACCCGCAGCGGGTCCTTGGCAGCGAACGGAATCGCCCCTTCGGAGATGGCGATGCCCAGGCCAATCGGCGGCACCATGCCAGCGGCCATGGTCGCGGCCATCGGCGCATAACTTTGCGACGCCAGCAGCCCCACCGAGAACGCATAAGCGGCCTTGTTGATCGGCCCGCCGAGGTCGACGCACATCATGCCGCCGAGCAATACCCCCAGCAGAATCGCGTTGGTGGTGCCCATGCTGTCGAGGAAATGCGTCAGGCTTTCCAGCAGTCCGGCGACCGGTTTACCAACCACATAGATCATCACCAGGCCGGTGAACAGGCTCGCCAGCAACGGGATGATCAGAATCGGTTTCAGTGCTTCCAGACTTTGCGGCAGACGCGCATAACGGTTGATCGCCTGCGCCGCGTAGCCGGCGATGAAGCCGGCAATGATCCCGCCGATAAACCCGGCGCCCAAGGTACTCGCCAACAGGCCACCGATCATCCCCGGCGCCAGACCAGGACGGTCAGCAATCGAGTAGGCGATGTAACCCGCCAGCAGCGGCACCATCAACTTGAAGGCAGTATCGCCACCGATCTGCATCAATGCCGCCGCCAACGTGCCCGGTTCCTTGAACGCAGTGATGCCGAAGACAAACGACAAGGCAATCATCAAGCCCCCGGCCACGACCATCGGCAGCATGAACGAGACACCCGTCAGCAAGTGTTTGTAGATCCCGGTTTTCTCTTGCTTGGCCGGGCCTTGGGCGCCGCTCGATGCGGTTTCTTGCTTGCCTTCGGCCAGTGCTTTGTTGAGTGTGGCCTCGGCCTGTTTCAGAGCGATACCAGTGCCGCAGCGGTAAATTTTCTTGCCGGCGAAACGCTCGGTGGCGACTTCGATGTCTGCCGCCAACAGCACCACATCGGCATCCGCGATGGCTTGTGTGCTCAACGGATTGCGCGCGCCGACCGAACCCTGGGTTTCCACCTGCAAGTCATAGCCCAGACGCTTGGCCGCTTGCTGCAAGGCTTCGGCCGCCATGAAGGTATGGGCGACACCGGTCGGGCAAGCAGTGACCGCCACTATACGCGGCGCGGTTTTGCTGACGGCTGCGGGTTCGACGACGGCTTGCGGGGCGACGTAGATTTGGGCTTCTTCAGCACCACGGCGCAGCACCGCATCGACGTCTTGCAGGGCTTGGGACGGCGTGGTCTGGAATACCCGCTTGCCGACAAACCGCGACATATCCACAGTCCCGGTGCTGACCAGCAGCACCCACTCGGCGTCCTMCAGGGTCGCGGCGGACAGCTGGCGTTCCGGGTGCGCGGCGTCATGCACTTCAACGCTAGTGCTCCAGCCCTGACGCTGCGCGGCGGCATCGAGCAAACGCGCGCACAGCACACTGGTAACCATGCCATTCGGGCAGGCAGTAACAATGGCTAACTTCATGACCAACCCTCTTATTGTTCTGTCAGAGGGCGCACGCGCACCCCCTGTTCGAGCTGCGCCAGTKGCGCGGCGTCACCGATACCGAAACCGATCTGCGTGACGGCCATGGCGGCAATCGCCGTGGCGGTGCGCAAGGTCTGTTCTGGCGTATCGGCACTGAGCAAACCGTGGAGCATGCCCGCGAGCAATGAATCGCCGGCGCCCACCGTACTGACAACACTGACCCTGGGTGGCGTGGCGTGCATCGCCGAGCCGACACTGAACCAGTTGACGCCCTCGGCACCATGGGAAATCACCACGTGTTCGATGCCATGAGCGTGCAAACGACTCGCCGCTTCAGCTTGTGCAGTCACCGAAACCGCCTCGCAATCCAGCGCCTCGGACAACTCTTCGGTGTTCGGCTTGATCAACCACGGGCCCGCCGACAGCCCTGCACGCAGGGCTTCGCCACTGGTGTCGAGGGCGACTTTCAAACCCCGCGACTTGAGGCGCAGCAACAACCCGTGCAGCCACTGTGCGCTGACGCCTCGCGGCAAACTGCCGGCGACCACTACAGCGTCATGACCCAAGGTGATCTGATCCAGACGATCGAGCAACGCCTGCTGCGCGGCGGCACTGACCACCGGCCCCGGACCGTTGATGTCAGTGATGCGTCCGTCCGCTTCCGCCAGTTTGATGTTGCTGCGAGTCTCGCCAGGCACGCGGATGAAGGCGTCGACAAAACCGCGTTTGGCGAACAGGGTTTCGAATGCCTGCAGATTGTCCTCACCGAGAARGCCGCTGACCGTCAACTGATGCCCGAGGTCTGCCAGCACCTGCGCCACGTTGATGCCCTTGCCGGCGGCGTGGGTGTGCATGGTGTCGCTGCGATTGACCTGACCAGGTTCCAGATGCGGCAACTGAACGGTGAGGTCCAGCGCCGGGTTGAGGGTCAGGGTTAGGATTTTGGCCATTACAGAGCCTCCACTAATGCGCGCACTTCATTCGCGCTGCCCACGGCCAGTGCCTGTTGGGCCAGATGTCGTACCTGCGCAAGACTCAACTCACGAACCCGTGCCTTGACCTCGCCGATGCTGCGCGCCGAAACGCTCAACTCATCCACCCCCAGGCCGACCAGCACCGGAACCGCCAGCGGGTCTGCCGCCAGTTCGCCACACACGCCGACCCACTTGCCATGGGCATGGGCGGCACGCACCGTGATGTCGATCAGTTGCAACACCGCCGGGTGCAAGCCATCGGCCTGTGCCGACAGAGTCGGATGCCCGCGATCGATGGCCAGGGTGTATTGGGTCAGGTCATTGGTGCCAACGCTGAAGAAGTCGACTTCCTTGGCCAGAACCGGCGCCAGCAAAGCTGCCGACGGTACTTCGATCATGATCCCCAGTTGCAGGTCAGCCACCGGGATTTCCAGACGCAGGCGCTCGGTCATGTCTCGCGCCTGACGCCATTCATCCACGCTGCCGACCATCGGGAACATGATCCGCAGCGGACGGTTGTCGGCGGCGCGCAGCAAGGCGCGCAACTGCGCTTCCATAATTTGTGGGCGTTGCAAGGTCAGGCGAATGCCACGTACGCCGAGGAACGGGTTTTCCTCCTTGGCAATCGGCCAATACGGCAACGGCTTGTCACCGCCAACGTCCAGGGTCCGGACCACCAGCGGCCGCCCGGCCAAGCCATCAAGCACCCGACGGTATTCGACTTCTTGAGTGGCTTCGTCCGGCGCTTGCTGGTGGGCCATAAAAATCAGTTCGGTGCGCAGCAGGCCAATCCCTTCAGCGCCCTGCTCCACCGCGCTGACCACGCCCGCGCTTTCGCCAATGTTGGCGAACACTTCGACCGCATGGCCGTCAGTGGTCAGCGCCGGCTGGTGACGCTGGGCCGCTGCCGCTTGCAGGCGTTGTTCGCGGTTGTCACGTTCTTCGGCGGCACGCTGCAACGTCGCCGCATCGGCGTCGACATGCAACCGACCACGCTGGCCGTCGAGCAGCAACGGCGTGCCCGCCGCCAGCTGCAACACCGCTACACCCGCTCCGACCAGCGCCGGAATGCCCAAGGCCCGAGCGACGATCGCGCTGTGGGCCGTGGCCCCACCGCGCGCCGTAAGAATGCCGGCCACCCGCGTCGGATCAAGGCGTGCAACGTCCGATGGACCCACTTCATCCATTACCAGGATGTACGGCTGATCCGGCTCGCTCGTGGTCTCGATGCCGCACAGTTGCGCCAGCACTCGCCGACCGATATCGCGCAAGTCCGCTGCACGCTCGGCAAGCAAGGCGTCCTGCAAGGACTCCTGTTGTCTGGCTGCCGCGTCGATCACCGCCATCCACGCCGCTTCAGCGCTTTCGCCTTGCTTGAGGCGAGTGTCGACTTCGTCGGTCAGTTCCGGGTCGTCGAGCATTTCCTGGTGGGTGATGAAAATCTCGCGAATGGCCTTGGCCTTGCTGCGCTGGATCAGCCCTTCGATATCGCGGCGAACATCGGCCAGTGAAGTCTTCAGACGCTCGCGTTCGATCGCCGTGGACTCGCCACGCAATGGGTAGTCGATTGCTTGCAACACCTGAATATGCGCAGGACCGATGGCAATCCCCGGCGCAGCAGCAACGGCCTGAATCACGCTGCCGGAGGCGGGAGCAACCACGACGTCAATGATTTCGTCGATGACCTCGCTCTGTGCACTCACCGTCGGCAACGGTTCGATGTCTTCGCCCAGGCCTTCTTCAATAGCCCTCAGCAGCGCCGGCAACGCATCGGCGGCGATGCTCGGCTCGGCAATCAACTCCAGCACCTGGCCTCGACGGGCACCGAGGCTGAGCAGTTTGCTCAAGCTCTTCACCGACACCGCGCTGTCCTGGCCGTCGACGATGCGGATGCGGATCTCGCCTTCAAAACTTTTCGCCAATTGCGCAAGGATCTTCGCCGGCCGCGCGTGTAAACCGTGGGCGTTGGCCAAGGCGATACGAGCGCTCGGCCAATCGGCCGGCAATTCGCCGCCCAGCACTTCCAGCACCGCACGACGGCTGGTGGCGCGACCGAGCTCGTGACCACGGCCTTCAATCAGCAAGGCACAAAGACGCTCGAGCAAAGCCTGATGCGCCTCGCCAAGGCTGGCCAGACAGAACAGCCCGCTCAGTGGCTGGCCGAGGTAACGAATCGGTTTGTCCGGGGTGACGAAGGCCAGACCCGGGCGCTTGACCGTTTGTTCGCTGTGCAGCCACCACAGGCCATCGCCCAGCGGCAGTGCTTCGACCTGCTGCAATACCGCAGAAAAACCATTGCTCACGCAGTCGGCCTGACGCAACAACCGCGCGCCACGCCAGACCAGCTCTTCGAAATCGTCGGCGGAGACACCCAGGCCGATCATTTGCGCATCCAGCGCCAGCTCTTGCGGTGCGCCTTGCAGCAGTTTCAGCAAGGCTTCGGCACTACTGGCGCGGCGCAAGGCCTGGCCCAGATCGGTTTCACCGAGGGCACGGGTCAACAATTGCAGCAGGCGCAAATGCTCGTCGGATTTGGCCGCGATACCAATCGCCAGATAGACGATATGACCGTCGCCCCAATCCACTCCTTCGGGGAACTGCAGCAAACGTACGCCGGTGGTGTGCACCAGATCGCGGGTATCGGGGGTTCCGTGGGGGATCGCAATACCTTGGCCGAGAAAGGTCGAACCCTGGGCTTCACGCGCCTGCAGGCCGCTGAGGTAACCCTCGGCCACCAGGCCATCGGTGACCAGCGTGTCGGCCAGCAAATGCAACGCGGCGGCTTTATCCACAGCCGATTGGCCCATGGATATCTGCTCTATGGTGAGCTCGAGCATGCTTTCTCCTTTTTGGCGCGGGGTCGCGCCAGGTATTGTTTTGATTGAATCAGTTTAGGCCTTATTCAGAGCACTCTTTTTCAGAGCATCCTTTGTCGGTTTCGCGGCAGAACCGGCAAAAATAGCCAATAGCGCAGAAAATACGCTTGCTGAAACGTTTAATCTAGATGAGTCTGCACGTTACTCGATAATCTCCCAACCTTGAAGTCCAACTTGTCGGATGCGTTGCGACATAGGTCGCCTGCCGTAATCGGGTAGGATTGGACAAAATGTCGGGACACGCTCGAAAAAAACAAGGAAATCCCGGGTTGAAACTCAGTGATATCGCCCAGTTGGCCGGTGTGTCCGTCACCACCGCCAGCTATGTCATCAATGGCAAGGCCGAACAGCAGCGCATCAGCAACGCCACCGTCGAGCGCGTGCGCGCGGTGGTCGAGCAACATGGCTTTACGCCTAATCCTCAAGCGGCCGGGTTGCGCAGTCGGCACACCCGCACACTGGGTTTCATTCTGCCGGACCTGGAAAACCCCAGTTACGCGCGGATCGCCAAACTCCTCGAACAGGGTGCGCGGGCGCGTGGCTATCAGTTGCTGATTGCCAGCTCCGACGACGCACCAGAAAGCGAGCGCCAGTTGCTCAAGCTGTTTCGCGCACGGCGCTGCGATGCGTTGATCGTCGCCAGTTGCCTGCCGGCCGGTGATGACAGCTATCGCCAGTTGCAGGCCAAGGGCTTGCCGATCATTGCCATTGACCGGGTCATGGAGCCTGAGCATTTCTGCTCGGTGATCAGCGATGATCGCGAAGCCAGCCTGAACCTCACCCGCAGCCTGTTGCAGCCAGAGCCCAAGCAGATTGCGCTGATCGGTGCGCGGCCCGAGCTGAGCATCAGCCAGGAGCGTGCGGCCGGCTTCAAGCAGGCTTTAGTCGACTTCAAGGGTGACGTCCTGATCGAACACGGCGAGGCATTCAGCCGCGACTGCGGCCGACAGCTGATGGAAGAATTACTGCAACGCCTCGGCCACTTGCCGGATGCGCTGGTGACGACGTCCTACGTGCTGCTTCAAGGCGTGTTCGATGCCTTGCATGACTTCCCTTTGAAAACCCGTCCGTTGCGCCTCGGCACGTTTGGCGACACACAGCTGCTGGACTTCCTGCCGCTGCCGGTCAACGCCATGGCTCAGCAGCATCAACTGATCGCCGACAAAGCGCTGCAACTGGCGGTCGCGGCGATTGAAGAAGCCCATTACCAACCCGGTGTGCAAGCCATCGCGCGGACCTTCAAACAGCGTATTCGCCAGGACTGAAACGTGGAGCTGATCGACAGCCACACTCATCTGGACTTCCCGGAMTTCGACCCGGACCGTCAGGCGCTGCTGGCTCAATGCCGCGCCTTGGGTGTGAAGCGGATGGTGGTGCTGGGGGTTTATCAGCGCAATTGGCAGCGGGTGTGGGATCTGGTGCAAAGCGATCCTGACCTGCATGCCGCGTTTGGCCTGCACCCGGTCTACGTCGATGAACACCGTCCCGCTGACCTGACCGAGTTGGCGGACTGGCTGACACGTCTGGCCGGCCATCGGCAACTGTGCGCCGTGGGCGAAATTGGCCTGGATTACTTTCTTGAGGACCTGGACCGCGAACGCCAGCAAGCGCTGTTTGAAGCACAGCTGCAACTGGCGGCAGACTTCCAGTTGCCGGCGCTGCTGCATGTGCGGCGCAGCCATGCGGCGGTGATTGCGACCTTGAAACGTTTCAGGCTCAAACGCGCCGGCATCATCCACGCCTTTGCCGGCAGCCAGGAAGAGGCCCGCGAATACCTCAAGCTCGGTTTCAAACTGGGATTGGGCGGCGCGGCAACCTGGCCACAAGCCTTGCGCATGCACAAAGTGATCGCCGGTTTGCCGCTGGAATCGGTCGTGCTGGAAACCGATTCACCGGACATGGCGCCCGCCATGTACCCCGGACAACGCAACAGCCCYGCTCACCTGCCGGCGATTTGCGCGGCACTGGCGCAGATCATGGCCATCAGCCCTGAGCAACTGGCCGCCGCCAGCACCGCCAACGCCTGCGAGCTGTTCAACTGGTAATCCGTCGGTTTGCGGCGACCGGCAATTGTCAAACCCTGAACGCGCTGATCAAGTGCTTCAACTGCACCACTTGGGCCGACAGTGCACGGCTGGCATGCTCGGTCTGGTGCGCACCTTCGGCGGTGCGCTCGCCGGCCCGGTTGATCTCGACAATGTTCTGGTCGATGTCGTGGGCCACCGCAGTTTGCTGCTCGACTGCCGCGGCAATTTGCTGATTCTGATCGACGATCATGCCCACCGCGCCCAGGATGTTTTCCAGGGCTTGCTGGACCTTTTCCGATTGACCGACCGTGCCGCTGGCCATCTGGTGACTGACGCCCATGGCCTTCACGGCTGCGCCAACACCACCGTGCAGCCTGGTAATCATCTGCTCGATTTCTTCGGTCGATTGCTGGGTCCGTTTGGCCAGGGTACGGACCTCATCGGCCACCACCGCAAAGCCACGTCCCTGCTCACCCGCACGGGCGGCCTCGATGGCCGCGTTGAGCGCCAACAGGTTGGTCTGCTCGGCGATGCTCTTGATCACTTCCAGCACGCGACTGATGGACTGGCTGTCGCTGGCCAGTTGATTGATCACCAGCACTGACGAGTCGATCTCGCTGGCCAGTTGCGCAATGCTGCCTTGTTGCGACTCGACCAAGCCGCGGCCGCTAATGGTTTCATCGTTGACGCTGTGGGCACTGCTGACGGCAGCCGCCGCACTGCGTGCAACTTCCTGAGCGGTGGCCGACATCTGGTTCATCGCCGTGGCGACTTGTTCGATCTGCGTACGCTGACCGGCCACCGCCTGATTGCTCCGGGCCGATACCGTTTCCACCTGACTCGCCTGACGCTCCACTTCGTTGACGGTCTTGCCGACCAACTCGATCAGGTCATGGATCTTCGCCACGGTGCCATTGAAGACGTTGCCCAATTCACCCAGCTCATCACGGCTGTGAGCGGTAAACGTGATGGTCATGTCACCGGCCGCCACCTTGTCCATCACTCCGCCGAGACGCTTGAGGGTGGTGCGGGTGGAGGCATAGAAGCCGCCGTAGAGGTAAAAAATCAGCACGAACACCACCGACAGTGCCACCGCCTGCAGCACCATGTGCGTGCGGTTCTGTTCCAGGCGTTGCTGCAATTGAACGCCGAGAAACTTAAGCGTCGCGTCATTCAGTTGATAGGTCTTGTCCATCAGCCCAGTGACCTGATCGTAAAAACCCTGCCAGGGTTTATCGAGAGTATCGGCCACCACCACCTGCTCCTCAAACAACTCGCTGGCTTGTTTGAGCGTGGCTTTACTGGCATTGGCCGAGGGTTCCAGCACCTCACGCGCCGCTTTGCCGGCAGCCAGTGCGTCCTGCAACTTCAAGGCATATTCGGCCTGGAGCTTGTCGATCTGCGCCAGCAGTTCATCGAACCGGGTGCTCGAAGCGGAGTTGAGAAACCCCTGCCCCAGCGAGTAGGCCCCCATCGCCCGGCCTTCGCCGAGGGTTTGCGTCACACGCGGGGTAACGTTGGTGATCAGCTCACTCAATTGGCGCAAATCACTCTGGTTGTCACGACTCAAGCCGGCCTGGCTGGCGATGATCTGACTGAAAATCTGCGCATTGCCGAGCAGTTTGCCGATCAGCGCGCTTTTGCTTTGCAGGGACGTCTCCGCTTGTTGAGCCTTGAACGCGGTAATCATTTCATCGCGCTTGCCCTCAAAAACACTGACCTGCTCAGGATCGATGGTCATCGCGGTCAGGCTTTGCAGGCGTGCAAGCACTCCCTGCTCAAGAGCGCTGATTTTCGATTCGGTATCTCCGGCCTTGCCAGACTGCCCGAGGGTCGCGTTGATCTGTACCAGGTTGTTCAGGGTTTCCAGATCCCGCCGCAACGTCAGCCCACCGCCCAGCAGGTCGAGGCTTTGCAATTCGACCTGGGTACCCTGGAACTCGCGAYACGAATCCCGAACCAGATAGAAATTGGTCACCAGCATGGGGAAGAAAAACAGCACGCTGATCAGGCTGAACTTCATGCCGAAGCTCAGGCGATTCATCAGCGCAACGGCGGGATAGAGCAAACTCTTCACGGACGTCCCCCTTTCATTTCTTATTTTTTTGGGCTGGCACGCAGATGCAGCAGATAGCCACTATGGCGCGCTGCTTCTGTATAGCTCAAATCGAAAGGAGGTTTTGTAACTTAAGGTTAACAGCTAGAGCGCACGCGCACCTGTAGCAGCTGCCGAAGGCTGCGTTCGGCAGCTGCTACAGGTCGGGGTTATGCAGAAATCAGGGCAGCACAGTCCAAACGGCAAACCCGGCATACCAGACCACCGCCGCCCGCAGCAGCAGTTCCCAGATCTGATCCAGGTTTTGAACCCCTTCAGGCCCCGCCACTGGCGCCGGAATCTCACCCGCTACCACGCCGACGTTCTCGATCAGTTGCGCGGCGCTGATATTCCAGTTCAACAATTCATGGAGCATCACCCGGCTGACCGCGACGAAGTTGCCGACCAAAGCAAAACTCGCTGCCAGCAAGCGCACCGGCAGCCAGTCAAAGGCATGTCGCAATTGTGCGGCGCGCTCGGCCACTGCCGGGTTCTTGCCATGTTCGGCCGCCAGGGCCAGCAAGCGATAACTCAAGGCCGCCACTGGACCGAGCAGGAAGTACCAGAAAATCACCGCAAAAAAACTCTGGTAAGCCTGCCATAGCAAATGGGCTTGAACCTTCTGCAGCAATTGCTCGCCGCTGTCGGCGCAAATATCCAGGTCACGTTTGGCGACAAGCGCCGCCGCTTGCAGGTCTTCCCGACGCCAGGCATCACGAAACGGTCCCAGGCCGCCGAGCAAATCACCACGGCCCAGGCTGTAAATCACCACCAGCAAATGCACCGGCAAGGCCAACAAGCCATAGGCTACCGGTTCCAGTACCAGCAACAAAAAGCCGAGTAACGCCACAGGGAACAGCACCAGCAATGCCAGTACCAGCCAAGGCCGATTCGCAAGCTTTGGGCTGGCTTCATATTTGGCCAGCTCCCGCAGCCATCCACTGTCGCGCTGAACTTGATGACGCAAGGCCGAGAACTTCTCGACCCAGACCGCCAGCAGTAACACCAGAAAACTCATTGTGCTTCCCCTTTTTCCAGAGCCCCGCGAAAGCGTGCCCAGTCGAACGCCGGTCCCGGATCCGTCTTGCGCCCGGGTGCGATATCGCTATGCCCCTGGATACGTGAATGGGTGATGGCTGTAAACGTAGACTGCAATTGGCGGGTCAAGGCAATCAGGGCGTGATATTGAGCCTCGGTGAACGGCAGATCATCAGTGCCTTCAAGCTCGATGCCAAGGGAGAAATCATTACAGCCTTCGCGCCCCTCGAACCGGGAAACGCCTGCGTGCCACGCCCGATCAAGACAAGAGACAAACTGTGTGATCGCGCCGTCACGCTCGATCAGAAAATGTGCAGACACGCGCAAGTCGGCAATCCCTTCAAAATAAGGGTGCTCGGTGACATCCAGGCGGTTTTGAAAAAATTCCTGCACCTTGCCCGTCGCGAACTGCGCCGGAGGCAGGCTGATGTTGTGGATTACCAGCAAGGAGATTTCGCCCGTGGRGCGCGCATTGAAGTTGGGGGACGGGCAATGGCGCACGCCTTCAAACCAACCGCTCGCGGGGTCCAACTGCATACAGGCTCCTTCAATGACGGCTCTGACGGGCTCCAGTATGCCGTGATCACCCCTCAGGTTGCGATCACTTGCCGCAATTGAGTCGACGCAGGTTGCCAATCACCGACTCCAGCGCCCGATCGAACAACAAGGTGTCGTCGAACGTACGCACCGCGCCACGGCGAAACTCCAGGGCCAGCCCAGTGCGAGTGCGCTCGTCGCTGGTGAAGGCGAGAAAGTCGCTCAGCAGTTCGGAGAAAATCGCCGGATCATCGACAAAGTCATTCAGCAGCCGCTGCACCACCTGCTCGATGCGCAGGTACAGGCTGTCGCGCTGATGATCATCGCATTGCTCCCAGCCCATTGCCGCTGTGGCAATTTCATTGAGCAGACGCCGGGCCGGGTGACTGCTGCGACTAAAGAAACTTTTGTCGAGCACTGCGACCTTGAGCATCGGAATCTGCAAGCGGCCGATCAACGCCTTGAGGGACTCCGGCAGATTGCGGTCGGCGAGAATGAATTCAAAGAGCATCGCGATCAGATTGATCACATCCTCATCCACTACCCCGACCACCCGAGACTTGCCACTTTTGACACTGACCCGGGTCAGCAACTGTTCAAGCTGATTGCGCAGGTCGAAATCATCCTGGGTGGCAGGGACCGGCACGTATTGCTGCAAGTGCGAGAGCAGGCGCAGCAGATCGCGGGTCGAGATGGGCTGGCTCTGGGCGCTGACTTCGAGGGTCGGCGCAACACTACCGCGCACGAGGTACAGCAACTCCTGCAAGGTGGCGAAAACTTCCTGCACGCTGTCATCGACGTGCGTGCTGTTGGATCTGATGCCCGACTCGCTGGACTCCGCATGAACACTGGCCACCGCCCGGTCCGTGACACGGCGCGCTGGAGCGGCCTTGAGTTCAGGCAGAACGCCAGTGGCAACCAGCAACTGGTTGGCTTGCGCATAGAGCTGATCAGCATCGCTGAGCACATAGCGTTCGAACAATTTGAGGATGATCAGCTTGACCTTGATCTCCATCCCCAGATTGCGTCCGGCCTGCAAAAAGTACTCGCAGAGCATGGCCGGCCCCATGGGATTGCGCGAATCATCCAGAGGCTTGCCCAGCAGCGTGCTCAGGCGCGCGGTCAGTTGTCCAAGGGCAAAGCCGTCCCGGTTGAGCGCCTTGGCGACCATGGTTTCCAGTGCCACTTGCCGCTCAAACTCGTCACTGGGGAGCTCGTCCGAGGGGTCGACACTCATCGCCAGCGGCAAGGCGGCGTGAGTCGGGTCGTACTGGATGAGGCCGGCAAAGGCCTCGAAGAAAAGCTCGTGAAAACCGCGCTCGATGTTTTTGCGCTTGAGGCGCAAATCGCGCATGGCTTCAAAGAAAATGTTCTGTTCGACAGTGTGATGTGCCCGGTCGGCCATTTCGAACAAGGTGTCGTCGGCGTTATCGAACAGCTCCTGCAAGCCGAGCCTGAGTTGTTGCACAGCCTTGTCGCGAACCTGGAGCAGAATCACCGGCAGGCGCGCGAGCGGCGATCGATTCGCCTGATCGGTAGCGGCCTTGTGCAAAGGCACTACATTCCCGTCGTTGTGCATCCAAGCCTCTTGCAAAGGGGTGATTCCTCGGTTCGATGTGAAGCGACAAACGCTCACCGTCGGCTCACAACGCAATCGTGATGCACCGCGCTGCATTTCAAGTATCGGGAAGCCAAAGAGACGTCAAGGCTATGACGTCAAATGAAAGGCGCAATTATCTGCAAAAGACCTCCCGAGTACCAGCAGACTCTGCATCCCCCCATAAAACAGCGTTCGATCACAGACCAGCACGCAGGAGGAATAACGATGGCGAGTCGACCAAATGCAGGTTTTAGAACCCGCTGAAAGTAGTGCGCGCCTTGGGTTCGCTTGCAGCATGGCCCTATAATCGGATCACTTTGTTTGTGGAGCCCGTTATGCCGAATCTACGCCTCGCCGATTTGACCGCCGAAATCGAAGCCAACGTGCGCCGTGCGTTGCTTGAAGACATCGGCAGCGGCGACATCACCGCACAACTGATCCCGGCCGAACGCCTGGCCAAAGCCACGATCATTACCCGTGATGCAGCCGTCATCAGCGGCACCGCCTGGGTCGACGCCGTGTTCCGGCAGCTGGACCCGCGCGTTGCGGTGCACTGGCAAGTGYGCGACGGTGAGCGCGTGAGCCCCAATCAGCCGTTGTTTCACCTCGAAGGTCCGGCCCGCTCGCTGCTGACCGGCGAGCGTAGTGCACTGAACTTCCTGCAACTGCTTTCCGGTGTMGCCACTCGTGCGCAATACCTGGCCGACTTCGTTGCMGATACTCAGGTGAAACTGCTGGATACCCGCAAAACCCTGCCTGGGCTGCGATTGGCGCAAAAGTACGCCGTAACCTGCGGCAGCTGCCACAACCACCGCATCGGCCTGTACGACGCTTTTCTGATCAAGGAAAACCATATCGCGGCCTGCGGTGGCATCCCTCAAGCCATCGCCGCCGCGCACAAGATCGCGCCGGGCAAACCGGTGGAGGTTGAAGTGGAAAGCCTGGAGGAGCTCAAGGAGGCCCTGGCGGCGGGCGCCGATATCATCATGCTCGATGAGCTGAGCCTGGACGACATGCGTGAAGCCGTGCGGCTGAATGCCGGCAAGGCGAAACTGGAGGCCAGCGGTGGCGTCAACGAAAGCACCTTGCGGCCAATCGCCGAGACGGGCGTGGATTACATCTCGATTGGCGCGATGACCAAGGATGTGAAGGCTGTAGACCTGTCGATGCGCTTGAGTCTCTGACAAAAAGAAACGCCAGCCTCATGAGGCTGGCGTTGCTTTCAAACCACCAGATTGTTCATCTCGCAGTATTCTTCCCACTCGACACCCAGCACTTCGGCTGCTTCCTTGTGCAACGCAAGGCGCGTCGCTTCGTACTCTTCAGGCGTTGAGGTGTACTTGAGCGTCAGCTCCCAAGGCTGCAAGCCCTGTGCTTCTGCCTCGTCCTCGAACGCCCACTGAATCTGATCTTTCTGATCGTCGGCGCTCAGGTTCTTGATCTCTTCCATCAATTCCGGCGCATCAAGCATGTACTTCTTGAGGGCCTCTTCGTGTCTTTGTTCTTGAGTCATTTCGTTCACGGTCATGGCGTTCTCGCTGATCATGGGAATGGAAGATGGATCTGGATCATCAAGGATCTCTCTGACGCAGAAAACCGTTTGAAGCCCGGTTTATCTGGCCTTCAGAACCATTCGGGATCATCTGAAAACTGCTGGGCGATGCTCATGCAGGCAACGAATATAGGACGTTTGGCCCGCGAATTACACGGCTCTTTACATCTCTTCCACAAAAAGTTTCATGCCGGGGGCATCAGGAGCCTCGGGAACATAATTTAAAATCCAAAGTCATAGCGATGTGCCATATCGGTACTTCACAAGGAACCTCAGTGATGCACAGTTTTTCGAAGCTTTCCTCTGTTCTGTCCGCCACCGCAATGACTGCCCTGCTGGGTGTCCTGGCTCTGCCGGGCACCGCAATGGCCAGCATTGAGCTGAGCAACAGCGGTCCGTCCTACGATGACAAACTCTCCGCCATCCACAGTGAATACGGCAAGGACGTTCTGGTCAAAAGCGACTTGCGCATCGACGAACTGAAAAAGATGCAGGAAACCATCAAAGACCAGACACGCCAGATCGAAGAACTCAAGCGCAGCAACGGTTCCAGCTCAAGCTCCAGCAGCAAGGAGATCGACGACCTCAAGAACAAGGTCAAGGAGCAGGAACGTGATCTGGATAAGCTCGGTCGGCAGGTGGAAGATCTCAATCGCAACAGCGGCTCCAGCTCCAGCTCGAATAGCAGCGAGATCTCGAACCTGAAACGGACCATCAGCGATCAGGACCGTGCGATGGATCAGCTCAAACGCACCGTCGAGGAATTGAGCCGCAAGGTGAAATAAGGGGAAGTGGTGCCCGAGACAGGAATCGAACCTGCGACCTTCGCGTTACGAGTGCGCTGCTCTACCGGCTGAGCTACACGGGCGGTGGGCTAAAGCTAGCACTGACTTTGGGGTCGGGCAACCTGGACAAGCGCCTCATTTTTCGCGGATTTGCTCTGAGCCAGCTGCTACAAGGGCGCATTTACTTCACACAGCAAAACGCCCCGAACCAGTCGGGGCGTTTGCTTGTTCAGCGCTTAAGCTGCGGGGTAATTAAACGCCCGAAGCCTTGGCTGCTGCTACGTCTTTGATGGACAGTTTGATACGGCCGCGGTTGTCCACGTCCAGTACCAGTACTTCCACTTCCTGGCCTTCTTTCAGGATGTCGGTCACTTTCTCAACGCGAGCGTCGCTCAGCATGGAGATGTGAACCAGACCGTCCTTGCCTGGCAGGATGTTGACGAATGCGCCGAAGTCGACGATACGCTCAACTTTGCCGACGTAGATCTTGCCGATCTCAGCTTCAGCGGTGATACCCAGAACGCGCTGACGCGCAGCTTCTGCAGCTTCTTTGGTTTCGCCGAAGATCTTGATCGAGCCGTCGTCTTCGATGTCGATCGAAGCCTTGGTCTCTTCACAGATCGCACGAATGGTCGCGCCACCTTTACCGATGACATCACGGATTTTGTCGGTGTCGATTTTCATCGCGATCATGGTCGGAGCATTTTCCGACAGCTCGGTACGCGACTGGGCAATGATCTGGTTCATCTGGCCGAGGATGTTCAGGCGCGCTTCCAGGGCTTGGCCCAGAGCGATTTCCATGATTTCTTCGGTGATGCCTTTGATCTTGATGTCCATCTGCAGCGCGGTAACACCTTTGGAGGTACCGGCTACCTTGAAGTCCATGTCGCCCAGGTGGTCTTCGTCACCCAGGATGTCGGTCAGGACGGCGAATTTCTCGCCTTCTTTAACCAGACCCATGGCGATACCGGCAACCGGCGCCTTCATCGGCACGCCAGCGTCCATCAGGGCCAGGGAAGCACCGCAGACCGACGCCATCGAGCTGGAACYGTTGGACTCGGTGATTTCCGATACCACACGGATGGTGTACGGGAACACGTCAGCAGCAGGCAGCATGGCCTGAACCGAACGACGGGCCAGACGGCCGTGACCGATTTCGCGACGACCAGCGCCACCCATGCGACCACACTCGCCCACCGAGAACGGAGGGAAGTTGTAGTGCAGCATGAACGGGTCTTTTTTCTCGCCTTCCAGGGTGTCCAGCAGTTGTGCGTCACGGGCGGTGCCCAGAGTCGCGACTACCAGAGCCTGGGTTTCGCCACGGGTGAACAATGCCGAACCGTGGGTCTTCGGCAGAACGCCGACTTCGATGTTCAACGGACGTACGGTGCGGGTGTCGCGACCGTCGATACGTGGCTTGCCGTTTACGATGTTTTCGCGAACGGTGCGGTATTCGATTTCACCGAAAGCAGCTTTGACTTCGCTGGACGAAGGCTGGCCTTCTTCACCGGACAGCTTGGCAACAACCTGGTCTTTCAGTTCGCCCAGGCGAGCGTAACGGTCGGCCTTGACGGTGATGGTGTAGGCCTGGGAGATCGCGTCGCCGAACTCGGCACGGATAGCGTCCAGCAGTGCAGTGGCTTCAGGCTGAGGAGCCCAGGTCCAGGTTGGCTTGGCAGCTTCGGCGGCCAGTTCTTTAACAGCGTTGATCACAACCTGGAACTCGTCGTGAGCAAACAGTACTGCGCCCAGCATCTGGTCTTCGGTCAGCTCTTTGGCTTCCGATTCAACCATCAATACCGCTTCCGAAGTACCGGCAACGACCATGTCCAGGCTCGATGCTTTCAGTTGCTCGTAAGTCGGGTTCAGCAGGTAGCCGGTGCTTTCGTGGAACGCAACGCGGGCAGCGCCGATCGGGCCATCGAAAGGAATGCCGGAGATCGCCAGCGCAGCCGAGGTACCGATCATCGCAGCGATGTCCGGATCGGTCTTCTTGCTGGTGGAAACGACGGTGCAGACAACCTGCACTTCGTTCATGAAGCCTTCMGGRAACAGCGGRCGGATCGGACGGTCGATCAGTCGGGAAGTCAGGGTTTCTTTCTCGGAAGGACGGCCTTCACGCTTGAAGAAACCGCCAGGGATCTTACCGGCAGCGTAGGTTTTTTCCTGGTAGTGAACAGACAGAGGGAAGAAGCCCTTGCCTGGATCGGCTTGTTTGGCACCGACTACAGTCACCAATACGCTGACGTCGTCGTCAACGGTGACCAATACTGCGCCGGAGGCCTGACGGGCGATACGGCCAGTCTCGAGGGTAACGGTCGACTGACCGAACTGGAATTTTTTGATTACCGGGTTCACGGTGTCCTACCTTCTTTGTGGCTCTTGGGGGAACTGGTTTTCTTGCGAAATTCTTGGGCAATGTCGGGAATCGGCCCAACCCTTGTCCAGGGGTAAAACGTGTCTCCAGATAAAACTTGAGGCTGGGAGCCTGCCATGCGCCAGCGGGAAACCCGCTGACGCACGACAGACAACCAACCTCTAGCGCAATCGCTGATTAGCGACGCAGACCCAGGCGAGCGATCAGAGCGCTGTAACGGCTCACGTCCTTGCCTTTCAGGTAGTCCAGCAGCTTACGACGCTGGTTAACCATGCGGATCAGACCACGACGGGAGTGGTGATCTTTACCGTTGGCCTTGAAGTGACCTTGCAGTTTGTTGATGTTGGCGGTCAGCAGTGCAACTTGCACTTCTGGCGAACCGGTGTCACCAACAGCTTGCTGGTAGTCAGCTACGATTTGAGCTTTTTCTTGAACGTCGAGAGCCATGAGGCAATCCTTTTATCAGGAAACTGTTTCAAAGAAACAGCTTCAACAGGCCAGGGACAAATCCCTGTATCTAAAAATGAGTAGTGACCGTGCCTGTTAACAGCCACCCTCGTTCGGTCATTCTGACCGAATCAGTCGACGTGGCGCGATGCGCCCGTCTTCGCTCACTTCACCGATACCGATGAAGCGACCATTGTGATCCTGTACGCGTACCATGCCAAACTTCGGTGCATCCGGGGCGCGAACCGGCTGGCCGTTGAGCCAGTAGAACGAGCTGTGCTCCGAGAACTGCAACAGTGGCCAATCCAGCAGGCCGCTGTCCGATGGCATCAGGAAGCGATCAACCGCTTCGTTGCCGCCTTCGGCATGTACTGCTTCCAACTCTTCCAGCGTGACCGTCTGGGCTAGGCTGAACGGACCGGCCTGGGTACGTCGCAACTGCGCAACGTAAGCGCCACAACCGAGTGCTTCACCAATATCCTCCACGAGGGTGCGGATATAGGTGCCTTTGCTGCAATCTACGGCGAAGCGCGCAGTATCACCTTCAAAGGCCAGCAATTCCAAGCGCGCAATAGTAACAGAACGCGGTTCGCGCTCCACCACTTCACCTGCACGAGCCAACTTGTACAACGGCTGGCCGTCACGCTTGAGGGCTGAGTACATCGGCGGTATCTGACTGATTTGCCCACGAAATTTCGGCAAAACCGCTTCGATATCGGCGCGACAAACGGTCACCGGGCGCTCCTGCAAAACTTCACCTTCAGCGTCTGCCGTGGTGGTGGTCTTGCCCAATTGCGCCAGGGTTTCATAGCCCTTGTCGGAGTCGAGCAGGTATTGCGAGAACTTGGTCGCCTCACCGAAGCACAGCGGCAACACGCCGGTGGCCAACGGATCAAGACTGCCGGTGTGCCCGGCCTTCTCGGCATTGAGCAGCCAGCGAACCTTCTGCAACGCCGCGTTGGAGGTGAACCCCAGCGGCTTGTCGAGCAGAATGATGCCGCTGACGTTACGACGGATACGTTTGACCTGAGCCACCGATTACTCCTTGGTGTCTACGGGTTCTGCCGCAACCGGGTGCTGATTGTCTTCAGCCACGGCGCGTTCGATCAATGCCGACAGATGAGCGCCACGCACGACGCTTTCGTCGTAGTGGAAGTGCAGCTGAGGAACGCTGCGCAGCTTCATCTCGCGAGCCAGCTGCATGCGCAGGAAGCCGGCGGCCGAGTTCAAAACCTTGATGCTTTGGGCGATATCGTCTGCGCTGTCCTGCCCCATCACGGTGATGAAGATCTTGGCGTGACCGACGTCACGACTGACTTCAACAGCGGTAATGGTGACCAGGCCGACGCGCGGGTCTTTGACTTCACGACGGATCAGCTGTGCCAGCTCACGCTGCATCTGATCGCCGATACGTTGGGTACGGCTGTATTCTTTTGCCATGTCTTGTTACCTGTTACTGCCTCACGGTGAAACCCGTGTGGTCTGAAAGCGGCAAACGCCCGGCCTGACAGAAGCCAGACCGGGCGTTGCGTTTAGAGTCCGGGTGATGCGCCGTGCATTTGCATGCGGCTGCCCATCACGGCTCTTGAAGTGCGCGAGTTAGAGGCTGCGAGCAACCTGAACCTTCTCGAAGACTTCGATCTTGTCACCGACTTTGACGTCGTTGTAGCTCTTCACACCGATACCGCATTCCATGCCGGCACGTACTTCGGAAGCGTCATCCTTGAAGCGGCGCAGGGATTCCAGCTCGCCTTCGAAGATAACGATGTCTTCACGCAGTACACGGATTGGACGGTTACGGTGCACAACACCTTCGATAACCATGCAACCGGCGATCGCGCCAAACTTCGGCGAACGGAACACGTCGCGGACTTCAGCGATACCCAGGATGTTCTCCCGAACGTCGCTGCCAAGCATACCGGTCAGGGCTTTCTTGACGTCTTCGATGATGTCGTAGATCACGTTGTAGTAACGCATATCCAGACCTTCCTGCTCGACGATCTTGCGAGCGCCAGCATCGGCACGCACGTTGAAGCCGAACAGTACAGCGTTGGAGGCCAGTGCCAGGTTGGCGTCGCTCTCGGTGATACCACCGACACCGCCACCGACTACACGCACTTGCACTTCGTCGTTACCCAGGCCGTTCAAGGCACCGTTCAACGCTTCCAGCGAACCACGGACGTCGGATTTGAGGACGATGTTAAGCGTCTTCTTCTCTTCCTGGCCCATGTTTTCGAAGATGTTTTCCAGCTTGCCTGCGTGAGCACGAGCCAGTTTGACTTCACGGAACTTGCCTTGACGGAACAGAGCCACTTCACGGGCTTTCTTCTCGTCGGCCACTACGCTCATCTCGTCGCCAGCGTCCGGGGTACCGTCCAGG
The DNA here is from genome assembly GCF_056396605.1 of Pseudomonas sp. 05T35. Lineage (NCBI taxonomy): Bacteria > Pseudomonadati > Pseudomonadota > Gammaproteobacteria > Pseudomonadales > Pseudomonadaceae > Pseudomonas > Pseudomonas sp. 05T35. The sequence goes on along the minus strand of NZ_JBFTLU010000002.1, from coordinate 10,072 downwards.
CCGAGAATCTCGACAGGGATGGATGGACCGGCTTCCTTGATTGGCTTGCCGTTCTCGTCGAGCATGGCGCGAACGCGGCCATAGTTCGAACCGACCAGTACCATGTCGCCTTGGCGCAGGGTGCCGTCCTGAACCAGAACGGTTGCAACCGGACCACGACCTTTGTCGAGACGCGATTCAACCACGACACCACGGCCAGGAGCCGAAGGAGTCGCTTTCAGTTCGAGAACTTCAGCTTGCAGCAGAACAGCTTCGAGCAGTTCGTCCACACCGGTACCGACTTTCGCCGAAACCGATACGAACGGAGTGTCGCCGCCCCACTCTTCCGAGGTCACGCCGTGAACCGACAGTTCGCTACGGATGCGATCGAGATCGGCGCCCGGCTTGTCGATTTTGTTCACTGCAACAACCAGTGGAACACCAGCAGCCTTGGCGTGCTGTACGGCTTCAATGGTCTGCGGCATTACACCGTCGTCCGCTGCAACCACCAGGATCACGATGTCGGTCGCCTTGGCACCACGAGCACGCATGGCGGTAAACGCGGCGTGACCCGGGGTGTCGAGGAAGGTGACCATGCCACGTTCGGTTTCAACGTGGTACGCACCGATGTGCTGGGTGATACCGCCGGCTTCGCCAGCTGCTACCTTGGCACGACGGATATAGTCGAGCAGCGAGGTCTTACCATGGTCAACGTGGCCCATTACGGTCACGACTGGCGCACGGGAGAAAGTCTCACCTTCAAACTTCAGGGACTCGGCCAGGGAATCTTCCAGGGCGGTGTCGCTGACCAGGGTCACTTTGTGGCCCAGCTCTTCAGCAACCAGTTGAGCAGTTTCCTGATCAAGTACCTGGTTGATGGTCGCTGGAGTACCCAGTTTGAACATGAACTTGATAATTTCAGCTGCCTTGACCGACATCTGCTGAGCGAGATCGCCAACAGTGATGGTCTCGCCGATCTTCACTTCACGCACGACAGGGCCGGTTGGGCTCTGGAAACCGTGAGCGTTGCGTTTCTTCAGCTTGGCCTTGCCGCGACCACCACGACGGAAGCCATCGCTTTCTTCGTCGGTAGTGCGTGGAGCAACGCGTGGAGCAGGCGCCTTTTCCTTGACCGAAGCGCGATGTGGAGCGTTTTTGCGCTCACCATCACCCGCGCCACGACGATTGTTATCGTCGGCGCGTGGTTTGTCCGGACGACGCTGTTCGTCGCGTTTACGAGTGTCCGCCGCTGGTGCAGCCGCTACAACCGGTGCTTCACGCACTGGCTCGGCAACTGCAACAGGTGCTGCAACAGCTTCAGTAGAAGCAGATTGCACAGCAGCAGGCTGGCGACGCGCTTCTTCTTCGGCGCGACGCTTGGCTTCTTCTTCAGCCTTCTGACGTGCAGCATTTTCTACTGCGCGACGTTCTTCCAGTTCGCGTTTGCGCTCGGCTTCGATTTCTTCCGGGCTGCGCTGTACGAAGACTTTCTTCTTGCGTACTTCAACGCTGATGCTTTTGCTGCCAGCAACACGCAGGGTGCTGGTGGTTTTACGCTGCAACGTGATTTTGCGCGGTTCTTCCACTTTCGCCTTGTGGCTGCTTTTCAAGTGAGTCAGCAAAGATTGCTTCTCACTGTCGGTCACATGTTCCTCGGCGGCGGTGTGCGGCAGACCTGCCTCACGCATCTGCTGCAGCAGGCGCTCTACCGGTGTTTTGACCTCATCGGCCAGTTGTTTCACCGTGACTTGCGTCATGCACTTCTCTCCTCAGGCCGCGCCTATTACTCGAACCAATGGGCTCGGGCGGCCATGATCAACTTGCCGGCACGATCATCGTCAATGCCGTCGATGTCGAGCAGGTCGTCAATAGACTGCTCGGCCAGGTCTTCGCGGGTAATTACGCCGCGCACCGCCAGTTCCATCGCCAAATCCTTGTCCATACCCTCAAGCGAGAGCAGGTCTTCGGCCGGATGGGCGTCTGCCAGCTTTTCCTCAGTAGCGATGGCTTTAGTCAACAAACGATCCTTGGCCCGAGCGCGAAGCTCGTTGACGGTGTCTTCGTCAAAGCCATCGATGTTGAGCATTTCTTCCAACGGTACGTAGGCAATCTCTTCCAGGCTGGTAAAGCCTTCATCAACCAGCACCTGTGCCAGATCTTCGTCGACTTCCAGCTCGTCGATGAAGTTGCGCAGGATGTCGCCGGTTTCTGCTTGCTGTTTAGCCTGGATGTCCGATTCGGTCATCACGTTCAGGGTCCAGCCAGTCAACTGGCTAGCCAGACGCACGTTCTGACCACCGCGACCGATGGCCTGAGCCAGATTGTCTGCGCCAACGGCGATGTCCATTGCATGGGCATCTTCGTCAACGATAATTGCCGCAACCTCAGCCGGGGACATGGCATTGATCACGAACTGCGCCGGGTTGTCGTCCCACAGGACGATATCCACACGCTCACCGCCCAATTCGCCCGACACTGCCTGGACGCGCGAACCGCGCATACCAATGCAAGCACCTTGCGGATCAATGCGTTTGTCTTTGGAGCGGACCGCGATCTTGGCGCGCGAACCCGGGTCACGGGACGCAGCCATTACTTCGATCAGGCCTTCAGCAATTTCCGGCACTTCGATGCGGAACAACTCGATCAGCATTTCTGGCGCGGTACGCGACAGAATCAGCTGCGGGCCGCGGTTCTCGGTGCGGATTTCCTTGAGCAGTGCACGCAGGCGCACACCCACCCGGAAAGTTTCGCGAGAAATAATATCTTCACGAGCCAGCAGCGCTTCAGCATTGTTACCCAGATCAACGATCACGTTGTCGCGGGTTACTTTCTTCACGGTGCCGGAGATGATTTCTCCCAGACGCTCGCGGTAGGCATCAACGACTTGAGCGCGCTCGGCTTCGCGAACTTTCTGCACGATAACTTGCTTGGCAGTCTGCGCAGCAATGCGGCCGAATTCGATGGACTCGATTTTTTCTTCGACAACATCACCGACCTTCGCGCCAGGATGCGTTTCCTGAACCTTGCTCGGCCAGGTTTCAACAGCCGGATCATCCAGGTCTGCTTCTTCGACTACCGTCCAGCGACGGAAAGTTTCATAAGCACCGGTGTGGCGATTGATTTCCACACGCAGATCAACTTCGTCTTCAAAACGCTTTTTGGTAGCAGTGGCCAGAGCCAGCTCCAGCGCTTCAAAAATCACGTTTGCCGGTACGCCCTTTTCATTGGATACCGACTCAACAACCAGCAGTACTTCTTTGCTCATCGTACGCCTCGCCTTTCGCAAGCCATTGGATCCGCGGGATCCGCGTCTCAGTCAAAACTGGGAATAATGTTGGCCTTGTCGATCATATCGATCGGCAACAGGAATTCATGGTCATCCACCTGCACCACGACGTCCTGCTCTTCTACACCGCGCAGAAGGCCCTGAAAGTTGCGTCGGCCTTCAAAAGGCGAGCGCAGCTTGATCTTCACTTGGTCACCGGCAAACTTTGCAAACTGTTCAAGCGTGAACAGCGGGCGTTCCATGCCAGGCGAGGAAACTTCAAGGGTGTATTCAACGGAGATCGGATCTTCAACATCCAGCACACCGCTGATCTGACGGCTGACGATGGCACAATCGTCCACCAGCACACCGCCTTCTTTATCGATATAAACGCGCAACAGTGAGTGGCGACCTTGAGCCGAAAACTCAATACCCCAGCATTCATAGCCAAGGGCCACGACCACCGGGGCCAACAAGGCCTGCAACTGTTCTAGCTTGCTCGACACCTGAACCCCCTCGTGCATGTATGTGCATGCTATGCAAAATAAAAAAATGGGCGAAACGCCCATCCCTGAAACGCCGTTGAACAGCGGCGTTATAAAGTGTCCAGCTAACAAAAAGCCCCTGAAAAGGGGCTCCTGAAACTGGTTGCGGGGGCCGGATTTGAACCGACGACCTTCGGGTTATGAGCCCGACGAGCTACCAGACTGCTCCACCCCGCGACAAAGCTGGGGCGGAAGTATACGACCGATCCCTAACAGGGTCAATGTAACCTTCCACCTACAAGAAAGCCCGCAACAGCGGGCTCTCCTGATAATTGGTACCGAGAAGGGGACTCGAACCCCTACACCCTATGGGCACWACCACCTCAAGGTWGCGTGTCTACCAATTCCACCACCWCGGCAATACTACGTTTGAAACCCTTCTTACTTTTGCTCTTGAGCTGGAGGTACGTCAGTCGCATTGGTTGCCGACTTTTGCTCTTGAAGCACCGGGACATCATCAGAAGCCGGTTTTTGCTTTGGAACTTCCAACACTGCTGGGTTTGGCAAACCTACTTGAGTCAGCTGGTGAGCTTTCTCTTTAGCAAAGTAACCTAACCCTAAGCTGGTTATGAAGAAACCTGCGGCAAGTATAGCAGTAAACTTACTAAGAAAGGTAGAGGAACCTTGGCTTCCGAACACAGTATTTGAAGCACCTGCTCCGAAAGACGCGCCAGCATCCGCACCTTTACCCTGCTGCAGCAATACGAGAGCAACTACGCCCAGTGCACCCAGCAGATGAAAAACGACTACGACTGTTTCCAGCATTTTTTCAGTTTCCCGCGGCGCGACAAATCGCACCGAACTCATCTGCATTCAGGGAAGCTCCACCAATGAGCCCCCCATCGATATCCGGCATGCCGAACAGTTCGACCGCATTGGCCGCCTTCACGCTGCCGCCGTATAGAAGCCGCACACCTTGTGCGACCTCAGAATTCTCTGCCGCCAACTGAGCACGAATGGCTGCATGCACATCCTGCGCTTGTTGCGGCGAAGCAGTCAGCCCGGTGCCAATGGCCCAGACCGGCTCGTAAGCGATTACTGCCTTTGCAAATACACCAACACCCAGCTCATCGATGATGCTGCCCAGCTGATGCCCGACAACCTCAAGCGTTTTTCCGGCTTCACGCTGCTCAAGGGTCTCCCCTATGCACAACACCGGAATCAAGCCACATGCCTGTGCCGCTGCAAACTTTCGAATCAGCGTCTCGTCACGCTCGCCGATGATCTGGCGACGTTCGGAGTGCCCAATGAGCACCAGGGAACAACCTGCATCCACCAACTGACTCGGCGCAATCTCACCGGTCAATGCACCTTGCATGGCTTCCACCGCAGAATTCTGCGCGCCGACCGCAATCGACGTACCTTCCAAGTCACCAATCACTTGATTGATATACAAGCAAGGCGGGAATACCGCGACCTCAACACCGCTCGGCAAGACCAGATGACGAAGGCCGTTTATCAGCTCAGCGACGCTGGCGCGGGTACCGTGCATCTTCCAGTTACCAGCTACCATAGGGCGACGCATGCTGTACCTCGTCGGTCAAAGTGGGCGCAGATGTTACCCAACCACATCATTACTGGCAAGCCGAAATCAGGCAGAAACTTCAGCAACCAGTTTTGCGAGCTCCTCGGCGTAACCGCGAACCAGTGTTTCGTCCTCGCCTTCGACCATGACCCGCACCAGCGGCTCTGTGCCGGACTTGCGCAACAACACGCGACCACGCCCGGCCATAGCCTTGGTGACACGTTCGCTGACTTCTTTGACAGTCGCATGCTCGACCGGATTTTCGCCGCCGCCGAAACGCACGTTGATCAGTACCTGAGGACACTTGCGTAGCGCCTGCCGCGATTGAGCAAGCCCTTCGGAACGACGCTTCAGCGCCAACAACACCTGCAACGCAGCGATAATCGCGTCACCCGTGGTGGTATGACTGAAGCACACGACGTGGCCGGAGTTCTCACCACCCACCAGCCAGTTGCGCTCAAGCAGTTCGGCGATTACATAGCGGTCACCGACGTTGGCCCGTACAAAAGGAATCCCCAGATCCGCCAGGGCCAGCTCCAGCCCCAGGTTACTCATCAAGGTTCCAACGACACCGCCCTGCAATTTGCCACGCTCATGCAGGTCGCGCGCGATGATGAACAACAATTCGTCGCCATCGACGATCGCGCCCGTGTGATCAACCATCAACACCCGATCGCCATCACCATCGAAGGCAATGCCCAGATCTGCTTGCTCAGCCACTACGGCTGCCTGCAATTGCCCCATATGGGTCGAACCGCAATTGTGATTGATGTTCAGACCGTCAGGTTGCGCAGAAAGCACCGTCACCTGCGCACCCAGTTCGCGGAAAACACTCGGAGCTACCTTATAAGTAGCACCGTGTGCGCAATCGATCACAACTTTCAAACCCGCAAAATTGGTGCCGGTTGGCACACTGCTTTTGCAGAACTCGATATAACGACCCGACGCATCGTTGATTCGCGAGACCTTGCCGATCTTGCTTGATTCAACCACGGTCATCGGCATATCGAGCAATTCTTCGATCATCAGCTCAACATCATCCGGCAATTTCGTGCCTTGGCCGGAGAAGAACTTGATGCCGTTATCATCATGAGGGTTGTGCGATGCACTGATTACAATACCGGCCTCAGCATTGAAGGTACGCGTCAAATAGGCGATAGCCGGAGTAGGCATTGGCCCCAGCAGCATGACATCAGCCCCGGCCGAGGTAAGCCCGGCCTCAAGCGCCGATTCGAACATATAACCAGAGATTCGAGTGTCCTTGCCGACCAAAACCTTGCAAGCACCCTTACTGCGAAAGGCCATGCCCGCAGCCCAACCAAGCTTGAGCATGAATTCAGGGGTAATCGGATATTCGCCGACCCGACCACGAATGCCGTCGGTGCCAAAATATTTCTTAGTCATAAGTGCTCCATCATTCTTATTCGGCTGATTCAACTGCTGTGATCATCCGTACCACATCGACTGTTTCGGCCACGTCATGTACGCGCAAGATGCGCGCGCCCTTTACGACAGCCAACGCCGCGAGAGCCAGGCCGCCATGCAACCGCTCTCCTACCGGACGATTCAATGCTTGCCCGATCATGCTCTTTCGCGAAACCCCGACCAACAGGGGCCGCCCCAAGGCATGCAGGGCCTCCATATGCTTGAACAGACTCAAATTGTGCTGCAAATTTTTCGCAAACCCAAAACCAGGATCGAGAATGATCCGTTCGACCGGGATACCGACTGCTGCACACGACGCCATACGCTCAGCAAGAAACTCACCAACCTCTCTCGTCACGTCATCATAATGCGGGTTGTCCTGCATATCTCCCGGCTCACCGAGCATATGCATCAGGCACACCGGCAATCCGGTGGCTGCTGCCGCATCCAGCGCGCCATCTCGACGCAGCGAACGCACGTCATTGATCAGACCTGCTCCCAGACGGGCAGTTTCACGCATGACCGCAGGTGTCGAGGTATCGACCGAGATAATTACGTCCAGTTCGCGATGAATACGCTCGACGATCGGCGCCACGCGCTCCAGCTCCTCAAGCGGCGAGACCGCCCGTGCGCCTGGCCGGGTCGACTCTCCCCCTACATCAATGAGGGTCGCGCCGGCAGCCACCATCGCCTCAGCGTGTCGCAGAGCAGCATCGAGCTGACTGAAGCGGCCACCGTCAGAGAAAGAATCAGGAGTGACGTTGAGAATGCCCATGACATGCACATGAGCCAAATCAAGAACCCGGTTGCCGCAAGGCAACCGGGTTGAGGACTGTACTAGAGTCATTTCAAACCTTAGACGTCGGCAGCCGGGCCACCGATGGGAGTTTCCGGACGCTCTTCCTGTACGACAGGCGGAGTACCCGCACCACCCGACCAGTCACGAGGCTCACGCGGGGTGCGACCAGCCATGATGTCGTCGATCTGATCGGCATCAATGGTTTCGTACTTCATCAGCGCGTCGGCCATGGCGTCGAGCTTGTCGCGGTTATCCGTCAGGATCTGCTTGGCCGTGCCGTAGCACTGGTCAATGATGCTGCGCACTTCAGAGTCGATCAGCTTGGCAGTTTCGCCCGAGAAGCTGGCGTGCTGGCCACTGCCGCCGCGACCGAGGAACACTTCGCCCTCTTCTTCGGCATACATCAAAGGACCGAGCTTCTCCGACAACCCCCACTTGGTAACCATGTTTCGTGCAATCTGGCTGGCACGCATGATGTCATTCGACGCACCCGTGGTCACGCCATCGAAGCCCAAGGTCATCTCTTCAGCAATACGCCCACCGTACAGCGAGCAGATCTGGCTGATCAACGCACGCTTGGACAGACTGTAGCGATCCTCTTCCGGCAGGAACATCGTCACGCCCAACGCACGTCCGCGCGGGATGATCGAGACTTTGTAGACCGGATCGTGCTCGGGAACCACACGACCGACGATCGCGTGACCCGCTTCGTGATAAGCGGTGTTCTGCTTTTCTTTTTCGGACATGACCATGGACTTGCGCTCAGCGCCCATCATGATCTTGTCTTTCGCCAGTTCGAACTCTTTCATCTCGACAATGCGCTTGCCGGTACGGGCAGCGAACAGCGAAGCCTCGTTCACCAGGTTGGCCAGGTCGGCACCGGAGAAACCAGGCGTACCACGCGCGATAACCGCCGGAGCAACGTCATCACCCATCGGCACTTTGCGCATGTGGACTTTCAGGATTTGCTCACGACCACGAATATCCGGCAGCCCCACGACAACCTGACGGTCGAAACGACCCGGACGCAGCAGCGCAGGGTCAAGTACGTCAGGACGGTTGGTTGCAGCGATGACGATGATGCCGTCATTCATTTCGAAACCATCCATCTCTACCAGCAACTGGTTGAGAGTCTGTTCGCGCTCGTCGTGACCACCGCCCATGCCAGCACCGCGATGGCGACCGACAGCGTCGATTTCATCGATGAAGATGATGCATGGAGCGTGTTTTTTAGCCTGCTCGAACATGTCGCGAACACGGCTGGCACCCACACCGACGAACATTTCGACGAAGTCGGAACCGGAGATGGTGAAAAACGGTACCTTGGCTTCACCGGCAATCGCCTTGGCCAACAAGGTTTTACCGGTACCCGGTGGACCCACCATCAGTACGCCGCGAGGAATACGACCACCCAGGCGCTGGAACTTGCCCGGATCACGCAGGAACTCGACCAGCTCACCCACTTCTTCCTTGGCTTCGTCGCAACCCGCAACGTCAGCCAGAGTGGTTTTCACCTGATCTTCGGAAAGCAGGCGCGCCTTGCTCTTGCCGAAGCTCATCGGTCCGCCCTTGCCGCCGGCACCGCCCTGCATCTGCCGCATGAAGAACATGAAGACGGCGATGATCACCAGGATCGGGAAGCTGGCGACCAGGAGTTGAGTCCAGATGCTTTGCTGCTCAGGCTGCTTGCCCTCTACGACTACGTGGTTATCCACCAGGTCGCCGATCAGACCGTTGTCCTGAATGGCCGGACGAATGGTCTTGAAGCTGTCACCATCATTGCGCTTGCCAGTAATGACATAGCCGTCCACGGCTACGCGCTCGACCTTGCCATCCTTGACCTGCTGGATGAAGTCGGAATAGTTGAGGGTCTGTGGCTCGTTAGGGCTGGAGAAGTTGTTCATCACCGTCACGAGGACAGCCGCGATGATCAACCACAGGATCAGATTCTTTGCCATATCGTTCAATTAACTACCCTCTGAAGCAAGCTCCGCTACTGGCGCGCGCTTCGCATGATATTCACCGGCCTAACTTACTACATTACCTACAGCTCTGGCAGGCGCCGTCTGTAACCCTTTGTGAAACACTTTCTACACGATATTCGCTAATGCACGCGGGGCGAAATATGAAAAACCTATCACCCCGCCAAAAAACCTCGTTTTACTCACTACGCCCGCGGTAACCCCAAGCCAGCATGTATTGCTCGCGGGAACTGTCACGGGAAGAGTCTGGCTTGATCATCTGGATCTTGTCGAATTTCCGACGAGCATCCTTCAGGTAAACATCAAACCCTTCGCCCTGAAAAATCTTGATCACAAAATTACCACCCGGCTTGAGTATCCGTTCCGCCAAATCAAGCGCCAGCTCGCAAAGAAACATGGCTTTTGGCATGTCCACTTCAGGCGTACCACTCATATTGGGGGCCATATCGGAAATCACAAGGTCCACCTGCGAATTACCCACGGCTTCAAGGATGCGAGCGAGCACTTCGTCCTGGGTGAAGTCCCCCTGTATGAAAGTCACGTCCGGAATAC
>NZ_JBFTLU010000001.1:0-42166 GCF_056396605.1 Pseudomonas sp. 05T35 | reverse complement strand
TGTGTTGGTTGGGACTCCAGCGGTTCGGGAAAGTGCAGTCATTTTGAACCTTCAACGATAGAAGAAATACCGACAATCGCTGCTAGGCTCTAATCACAATTCCAGGAGAACACCATGACTGACCATCACACTTACAAGAAAGTCGAACTGGTTGGCTCGTCCCCTACCAGCATTGAAGACGCCATCAACAACGCATTGGCCGAGGCCAGCAAAAGCATCAAGCTCATGGAATGGTTCGAGGTTACCGAAACCCGCGGGCACATCAAGGACGGCAAGGCGGCGCACTTTCAGGTCACGCTCAAAGTCKGGTTCCGGATTGCCAATAGCTGAGGTTGAGCTAGGCTTCTGAACTTGTGCGCTGGCCGATTGCCATAGGAATGGCGAAGCGCTACTTCGTCTTGGGCGTCAGGCGCCCGAGTGTTAACGCTTACCCCTTTTGATCCGACCAGGGAATGTGACCGATGAAGAAATTTATATTGGCGGTGGGTTTGTTGAGCATTGCGGGAACAACCTTTGCGGCGGGCAAGCCGTGCGAAGAGTTGAAAAGCGAAATTGCGGCAAAAATCGATGCCAAGGGCTCCAAAAACTATTCGCTGGAAATCGTCGATAAAGGCGCGGCCGCGGGTGGCAAGGTGGTCGGAAAATGCGAGGCAGGCAAGAAGGTCATCGTCTACAAGAAGTAGGTTGAGTCAGCTGTTTAGGTAAAGCCGACGCCATGGCGTCGGCTTTTTTGCAGGCGCTTTCCGAGCCTTAGCCCTTCATCACTTGCGCCAGCAGTTCATAGGAATGCAGGCGATCAGCGTGTTCGTACAGGTCACAGGTGAAAATCAACTCGTCGGCTTGGGTCTGCTCGATCAGCACTTCAAGTTTGCCGCGAATTTTCGCCGGGCTGCCGACCATGGCCAGGCCCAGGAAATCACCGACAGCCTCTCTCTCGTGGGGCAACCACAGTCCGTCCATGGTTTTCACCGGTGGCCGCTGAACCAGGCTTTGGCCGCGCATCAGCGCCAGAATCCGTTGGTAGACCGAGGTTGCCAGGTAATCGGCGTGTTCGTCGGTGTCGGCGGCTACCAGCGGCACGCCCAGCATCACGTAGGGTTTATCCAGTACGGCTGAAGGCTTGAAGTGATTGCGGTAAACCCGAATCGCTTCATGCATATAACGCGGTGCGAAATGCGAGGCGAAGGCGTAAGGCAAACCGCGCTCGCCGGCCAGTTGCGCGCTGAACAGGCTGGAGCCCAGCAGCCAGACCGGCACATGGGTGCCGGTGCCGGGCATCGCGATAATGCGCTGGTCCGGCGTACGTGGACCCAGGTAACGCATCAGTTCGGCTACGTCTTCGGGGAAATCGTCGGCGCTGCCGGAGCGTTCACGGCGCAAGGCGCGGGCAGTCATCTGATCGGAGCCCGGTGCGCGACCCAGACCGAGGTCGATTCGCCCCGGATAGAGGCTTTCAAGGGTGCCGAATTGTTCGGCAATCACCAGCGGCGCATGGTTGGGCAGCATCACGCCACCGGAGCCGACACGAATGCTCGACGTCCCGCCGGCCAGATAGCCAAGCAGTACGGAAGTCGCGGAGCTGGCGATGCCATCCATGTTGTGGTGTTCGGCGACCCAGAAGCGGTTATAGCCCCACTTCTCCACGTGTTGCGCCAGGTCCAGCGAATTGCGCAGCGATTGCGCGGGGCTGCCGTCCTCGCGAACGGGCACCAGGTCCAGCGTCGAGAACTTGATATCGGACAGTTGTTTCATAAGCCGGCTTCTCCAATGGGGGACGCAGGCTTTTCTCACCAACGAAAACCTGCCGAATGCATGAGCGTGATCTATGCAATGTGGGCATATACCCGAGTTTCAATAGCAGACATGAATTTACCTACCAGATAAGCGGTTTGATCCGACACGATGAACTTTGCCCAGCCTTCTATCCTCAGAACCCAGGCAACCGAAAACCATGAAGGCGCGACCCTCGCGCCGGATTTTGAGGAGGCACAGATGAGTATCAAAAAGAAAGCATCGGCACATTGGGTAGGTGATCTGAAAACCGGTCTCGGTTCTATCTCGACCGAAACAGGGGTCCTGAAAGATGCACCTTATGGCTTCAAGGCGCGTTTCGAAGGCGGCCCGGGTACCAACCCGGAAGAGCTGATCGGCGCCGCTCATGCGGGGTGTTTCTCCATGGCATTTTCGATGATTCTCGGCGAAGCTGGCCTCAAGGCTGACGCGATCGACACCCAGGCCGAGGTGACGCTGGATCAGGTCGACGGTGGTTTTGCGATCACCGCCGTGCACCTGACGCTCAAAGCGAAAATCCCTGGCGCGAGCCAGCAGCAATTCGAGGAGTTGAGCAAAAAGGCTAAAGTAGGCTGCCCGGTTTCCAAGGTGTTGAACGCTAAAATCACGCTTGATGCGACACTCGTGGGCTGATCGCTCCCTGGTAGCAGCTGGCACGCCAGCTGCTACAAATCAGAACTCGTGAACTGAAACTGTGGTCGAATAAGTGACAGCAGCTTCAGCGCATGACTGTGCGCGCTGCCTCAAGGGAGCTTCAACCATGAAACGTTTTGCCTTGGCGGTTATCTGCAGTGTGCTGGCCACATCGGCCCTGGCGGCAACCAAATCCTGCGAAGAACTCAAGGCCGAGATCGAATCCAAGATCCAGGCCAATAACGTATCGTCCTACACCCTGGAGATCGTCACCAATGACGAAGTGCACGACCAGAACATGGTGGTCGGCACGTGTGAAGGCGGAACGAAGAAAATCATCTATCAGAAGAACGACAGATAATCCGTCTTACGGGATGCAAAAAGTCTGACTCTCTTCGGCGACGAGCTCGCGCTTGGCGTTATACAGCCGGGCGCTGGGCGTGGTGGTCAGCGAGCGAGCTTCGAGCAGGTAACGTTGTCCGGCTTCGAAATGATCGTAGCGCACGGTCAAATAGCACAGTCGATTTGGCGAGTCGAATTGCATGCCAAAACCTCCGTAAAACAGCTCGAAGTCGAAGCGAACCTTCAGTTCATGGCTGCCGGGTGTGACCTGGAAGAATCGCCCGTCTTTCAGGCGCTTATTGTCCAGGCTCTCGGCCATGAGGACCTTGCCCCCGGGCGTCGGCATGGCGAAGTCGACCCAGGCCATGTTCGGGTTTGCGGTGGGCAGCGGGCTCACACAGGCAGTAAGAGAGCTGATAGCGAAAAACAGCAAATACCTGCGCATGATGAATTTCCGAGCGGTCAGGCATTAAGCATAGCGCTGATCAGGTGCGTTGGCAGCCTGCCAGATGCGCTTGGCCAACGACTTTGCGTTGCTGATCGTAGAGCTTGGCCCACGGCCGGAAGCCGATATTCCCCGCTTGCAGTTGATATCGCTGGCCGGCGTTAAAGTCGTTGAACTTCACACTTAACCGGCAATCGCGCCACAGCGGTTTGGCGTCGGGGCCGATATTCGTTGGTGCTACCGCGAACTGATAACGCACCTTCAACTCATGGCTGCCCGGTGGAACCTGGAAGTAGCGCTTATCGGCGGTGGCCTTGGCGTCCACTTCCTGCGCTTGCAGCACGGTGTCATGTTGATGGGGGCCGAGGTCGATCCAGGCTTGTGTCGGGTCGGGTTGAGGCAGTCCAACACAGCCAGCCAGCATCAGCAGGTTTGCAGTCAGCAGTAACGCGCGCATAGCGAAGCTCCAGTCAGGCGAGATAGTCTTGCGGGCAGACTCCCCAAGGATGATTTGATGTGATCAGGCTGCTTTCAAGCCATCGGTTACTTGATCGCGTTTTGCGCGTTTTGTTTCCGGCCGCGTTGCTTTTGTTGCTGAACGGTTGCTCGAGCGTCAGTTACTACGGCCAGTTGGCCAGCGGTCAGTGGCAATTGCTGCACGCGCGTGAACCGGTGAGCGAGGTGATTGCCAACCCTGCACGTGATGCGAAACTGCGTGCGCGCCTGGCTCAGTCACAAAAGGCCCGCGAGTTCGCCAGCCAGCGGTTGCACTTGCCAGACAACGAAAGTTATCGCCTCTACGCCGACATCGGCCGACCGTATGTGGTGTGGAATGTGTTCGCCACGCCGGAATTTTCTCTCAAGCCGCAGAATCATTGCTTTCCGATTGCCGGGTGCGTGGCCTATCGCGGGTACTACAGCCAGAGCGCCGCGCGAGGCAATGCTGCGCTGCTGCGTCTGCAGGGCATGGACGTGTCGATCAGTGGTGTTGAAGCCTATTCGACCCTGGGCTGGTTCAACGACCCGATCATCAGTTCAATGATGAACTGGGGTGACGAGCGCCTGGCGACGCTGATTTTTCACGAATTGGCGCATCAGCGGTTTTATGTGAAGGACGACACTGAGTTCAACGAATCTTTCGCCACCTTCGTCGAACAGGAAGGCACCCGCCAATGGCGCGCGGAGCGCGGCTTACCGCCGGCCGGCAAGGCTCAAGAGCAGCAACGTGATCAACTTACCCGGCTGATTCTGGACACCCGTACGCGACTCGAAAAACTCTATGCATTGCCCCTGGCGCCCGAACAGATGCGCCAGCGTAAAGCCGCCGAGTTCGACCGTTTGCGCAGCGATTATCGAACCCTGCGCGACAGTCAATGGGCCGGCGACAAGCGCTTTGATGCCTGGATCAATGCCCCGATGAACAATGCACGACTGCTGCCATTCGGGCTCTATGACCAATGGGTGCCGGCGTTTTCCGCTTTGTTTAGACAGGTCGATGGTAATTGGGTGGCTTTCTACGCCGCCGTGGAAAAACTCGGCAGGTTGCCGGTTGGAGAGCGCAAGGCTGCATTGAAAGCGTTGGCAGCCCTTTGAGATTTGCGCTGGATGAACTGACGCCATCGCGAGCAAGCTAGCTCCCACATTAGACCGAGGCGTTGGGCAGGTACGCGATCCCCTGTGGGAGCGAGCCTGCTCGCGATGGCGATTCCACTAACGCTGCAAAAACGCCTGATGCAACCCGGCCAGTGTCTCGAAGTGATACGCCGGCTGTTCGGCGCTCAATTCTTCGTGGCTGCCGAAGCCATAACCCACCGCTGCTGCGTCCAGACCGTTGCGCCTGGMGCCGATCAGGTCGTGTTTGCGGTCGCCGATCATCAGTGTGCTGGCCGGGTCCAGGCGTTCTTCGGCCATCAAATGGGCAATCAGCTCGACCTTATCGGTGCGGGTGCCGTCCAGTTCGCTGCCGTAAATCACTTTGAAGTGCCGATCGAAACCGAAGTGCCGGGCGATTTCCCGGGCAAAAATCCACGGCTTCGATGTTGCGATATACAGCTGCCGCCCTTGCCCCTCGAGGGTTTCCAGCAATGGCATGACACCGTCGAACACGCGGTTTTCGTACAGGCCGGTAACCTTGAAGCGCTCGCGATAGAAGTTCACCGCCTCCCAGGCCTTGGGTTCGTCGAAGTCGTAGAACTGCATGAAGGCTTGCAGCAATGGCGGGCCGATAAAGTGTTCGAGCTTGGTCAGGTCAGGCTCGTCGATCCCCAGTTTGCTCAAGGCGAACTGGATCGAGCGAGTGATACCCTCACGCGGGTCGGTCAGGGTGCCATCGAGGTCGAACAAAACGGTTTGGTAATGCATGAACATTCCTGAATAAGTAGGCCGGGATCAGAGCTGGTCGTAGCCTTCGGCCAGATGCAGGTTTTTGAGCTTCACGTAATTCGCCGCGCTGTAGGTGAAAAACGCCCGTTCCTTGTCAGTCAGTGGACGGACCTGTTTTACCGGGCTGCCGACATAGAGGAAACCGCTTTCCAGGCGTTTGCCCGGCGGCACCAGGCTGCCAGCGCCGATGATCACCTCGTCTTCGACTACTGCGCCATCCATGACGATGCTGCCCATGCCGATCAGGATCCGGTTGCCGACGGAGCAGCCGTGCAGCATGACTTTGTGGGCGATGGTCACGTCGTCGCCGATCAACAGCGGGAAGCCGTCAGGGTTGAAGGGCCCGGCGTGGGTGATGTGCAGCACGCAGCCATCCTGCACGCTGGTGCGCTGACCAATGCGGATGCGGTGCATGTCGCCGCGGATCACGGTCAGCGGCCAGATCGAGCTGTCTTCGCCTATTTCGACGTCGCCGATCACCACCGCCGAGCTGTCGACAAAGGCGCCTTTACCGAGCATGGGGGTGTGGTTCTGGTACTTGCGAAGGGACACGATAGGCTCTCTCTCTGTTGTTGATAGCTGCGGTTGGCGTCGATTGTAATTAAGATGGCCGCATGTTTCTTCCAGCCAAGGTGCCAACCGTGAGCGTGAACAATCCTCTTTTGCAGCCCTACGACCTGCCGCCGTTCTCGGCGATCCGCGCCGAGCACGTACAACCGGCCATCGAACAGATCCTCGCGGACAACCGCGCCGCCATCGCCGATATTCTCAAAAGCCAGGGCAAACAGCCTACCTGGGCGGGTCTGGTGCTGGCGATGGACGAACTGAACGATCGCCTGGGCGCAGCCTGGAGCCCGGTCAGTCATCTGAATGCGGTGTGCAACAGTGCCGAACTGCGTGAGGCTTACGAGTCCTGCCTGCCGGCGCTGAGTGCCTACGCCACTGAAATGGGCCAGAACCGCGAACTGTTCCAGGCCTATGAAGCGCTGGCCAATAGCCCGGAAGCGGCCGGTTTCGATGTCGCGCAAAAAACCATTCTGGAACACGCGCTGCGTGATTTCCGTCTGTCGGGTATCGATTTGCCGGCGGCTGAGCAAAAGCGTTACGCCGAGGTGCAGAGCAAGCTGTCGGAGCTGGGCAGCCATTTCTCCAACCAATTGCTCGATGCCACCCAGGCCTGGACCAAACACATCACCGATGAGGCTGCCCTCGCCGGCCTGACCGATTCGGCCAAGGCGCAAATGGCTGCTGCGGCCCAAGCCAAAGATCTGCAAGGCTGGCTGATCAACCTGGAGTTCCCGAGCTACTACGCGGTGATGACCTACGCCCATGACCGCGCGCTACGCGAAGAAGTCTACGCCGCTTACTGCACCCGTGCGTCGGACCAAGGCCCGAACGCCGGTCAGAACGATAACGGCCCGGTGATGGAAGAAATCCTCGACCTGCGTCAGGAACTGGCCAAGCTGCTGGGTTTCGCCAGTTTCTCGGAGCTGAGCCTGGCGACCAAGATGGCCGAGTCCAGCGATCAGGTGCTGAGCTTCCTGCGCGACCTGGCCAAGCGCAGCAAACCGTTCGCTGCGCAGGATCTGGAACAACTCAAAGCCTATGCTGCCGAACAGGGTTGCCCTGATCTGCAAAGCTGGGACAGCGGTTTCTACGGCGAAAAACTCCGTGAACAGCGTTACAGCGTTGCCCAGGAGGCGCTGCGTGCGTACTTCCCGATCGATAAAGTCCTGAGCGGTCTGTTCGCCATCGTCCAGCGTCTGTATGGCATCGAAATCGCCGAGCTGAAAGGTTTCGACGCCTGGCACCCGGACGTTCGCCTGTTCGAAATCAAGGAGAACGGCGAGCATGTCGGGCGCTTCTTCTTCGACCTGTATGCCCGCGCCAACAAGCGCGGTGGTGCCTGGATGGACGGCGCCCGCGACCGTCGTCGCACCGCTGAAGGTGTACTGCAAAGCCCGGTGGCTAATCTGGTGTGCAACTTCACCCCGGCCGACAGTGGCAAGCCTGCCCTGCTGACCCACGATGAAGTCACCACGCTGTTCCACGAATTCGGTCACGGCCTGCATCACCTGCTGACCCGCGTTGAATATTCCGGCGTGTCCGGTATCAACGGCGTGGCGTGGGACGCGGTCGAGTTGCCAAGTCAGTTCATGGAAAACTGGTGCTGGGAGCCGGAAGGCCTGGCGTTGATCTCCGGTCACTACGAAACCGGCGAGCCGCTGCCGCAGGACCTGCTGCAAAAAATGCTCGCCGCGAAGAACTTCCAGTCCGGGCTGATGATGGTTCGCCAGCTGGAGTTCTCGCTGTTCGACTTCGAACTGCATGCCACCCATGGTGACGGCCGTAGCGTGCTGCAAGTGCTCGAAGGCGTGCGTGACGAGGTTTCGGTGATGCGTCCACCGGCTTACAACCGTTTCCCTAACAGCTTCGCGCACATCTTCGCTGGCGGTTACGCGGCGGGTTACTACAGCTACAAATGGGCTGAAGTGCTGTCGGCCGATGCCTTCTCGAAATTCGAGGAAGACGGCGTGCTCAATGCCGCCACCGGCCGTGCGTTCCGCGAGGCGATCCTGGCCCGCGGCGGCTCTCAGGAGCCGATGGTGCTGTTCGTCGATTTCCGCGGACGTGCGCCGTCGATTGACGCACTCTTGCGCCATAGCGGCCTCGACGAGGACGCGGCAGCATGAGTGACGCGCCAGTGAGCAAAACCAAGAAACGCTTCATCGCCGGGGCAGTCTGCCCGGCGTGCAGCGAGCCCGACAAGTTGATGATGTGGAGCGAAGACGAGGTGCCGCACCGCGAATGTGTGGCCTGCGGTTATTCCGACACGCTGAACGAGCAAGGTCTGTCAGTGCCCAAGGAATTGGGTACGCGGGTCAATACCACGGCGTTGAAAGTCCCGGATGCCAAGGTCCAGGCGGTGCAGTTCTTTCCGAATCCGAAGCTGAAGAAAAAGCCCGACGATCACTCCTGATCTCCCGGCGTTTTGTAATCCGCTTTTGAGCCTGAGCGCTCAAGGGCGGTATTGCCGACTGAAGCCACACTCCTCGATTGCAGGTTCACGACCCGCCTTGCCTGTTTGGGTCAGGGCTTGTTGTGGAGCGCCCCTCAGATCTTCGGTTTTTCGGTATTGACCGTTTTTAACCAGCTTTTCATCGAGCAGGTCGCAAATACACTGGTACTGCAATCGCCATTGGCCAGCGCGGTACGCAGTTTGTCGATATCGGCCTTCATCATGTAACGAATGCCGTTCTTGAAGTGGGTATTGTCGTCGAAACCGCCCTGGGTCATTTCGTTCAGGGCGTCTTCCTTGCTCCAGCCTTGCACCACCACGCGGTACATCGCAGCCATCAGGCCGGTGCGATCCGATCCGTGTTTGCAATGGATCAACACCGGGCCTTTGCTTTGACCGATTTGAATGGCCCGTAACGCACTCAGCACCTCGCTGTCATCGACATGGCTGGTCTTGTACGGCAATTGCACCAGGTTGATGCCGGGTGTCGATAGCCAGCTTGCGTCGGACTCGGGCAGAAAGTTGATCACCGTTGTGATCTGGAGTTTTTCCAGCAGTGGCAGTGCTCCGTGATCGGGAAGTGTGCTGCGGTAGAGGGTCGGTGACATCTGGTAAAGGCCGTACTGCGCTTCGACGGGCTGGGCCCATTCTGCGGGACGGATGGATTGGGTTTGCTCGGCCTGAACCTGATCGAACGCAAAGATCGCCATGAACGACAGGCACAGAGCGAGCAAGAGGTGGTTTTTCGACATGAGTCAGGGGGCCGTGGATGAAGGAATGGGCGACTGGAGCCCAGCCTGAACCCTGAGCAGTCAAAGCTCTGTGAGGGGCTTGTCAAAGAATTGTTAAGCCAGACGGCGCCTTCGACTTTACGAGGACGGCATTTGCCGGGTGTTGGTCGATCAGCAGTGGTGATGGGGGTAGCGGTGCAAAAAGGATGAAATGATGTTGAGTGATTAATAAGATGGCATGAAGGTTTTTTATATTGCAATAACTAACGCCTGTGAAACTGTTTTCGCGGGCGCTAGTTTCTGAGTTTTAGCCCGTATTACCAAATACCGAACCAAGTCCCGTCAGGGATTTACAATATTGGCATAGGCTTTGGCCAGCGCCAGCAATTTGGCTTTGTCATCGGCGTCAATGTCGCCATCACCATCCACATCCTTGCTAACAGTTCTGATATTGAAGGATTGACCACCATCACTGGAGACTGCGGTGATGAAAATCGAATCCACCAGTGTTTCGGTCTGCATTGCGTTTTCCGCATCCCAACCCAGTTCTTTTCGTGCAAGTTGCATCGATACTTGTGCTTCCCGTGGACTGACGATGGTCGGTGCCAGCAATTGTAGAAAGACACCGCGTTGATTAAAGAACGACATTGCTAAATCCTTTTAAGGGTTATCCAGTAGGGTGTTGCGTGTGCCAGGAATAATAGGGGCAACTTTTATCGGATGACCAATGGTTATATGTTTCTCGTTCTTACGCATATGGATTGCTTGACAAGTAGTTATATAAAACAGATAGGGTTTAACTTGGCAGCTTTCGCTAAAGCTGCCGAACGGCACTGGCCTGGCATTGGATCTTCCTATACTGTATAAATATACAGCAATGAGGGGTTTTCCCAATGTTCACGCCCTTGCCGCCTCGCGGACGCGGGACCGCCAGCAACCCGCACAATCGCTTTGCACCGAACCGCTCGGTGGCTGAAGACGATGGCTGGTACCAGGAAGCACCGCTGACCCAGGGCACCGAGGTGCGTATCGAGACGGCGAAAACCATCATCACCCGCAACAACTCGCCCGACCTGCCCTTCGATCGCTCGATCAATCCCTATCGGGGGTGCGAGCATGGCTGCATCTACTGCTATGCGCGACCCAGTCATGCCTATTGGGACCTGTCACCCGGGCTGGATTTCGAAACGAAGCTGATTGCCAAAAGCAACGCTGCCGACGTGTTGGAACAGCAGCTTTCCAAGCGGGGTTATCAGTGTGCGCCGATCAACCTGGGCTCCAATACCGATCCCTATCAGCCGATCGAGCGCGAACACAAAATCACCCGGCGGATTCTCCAGGTGCTGCTGCGTTACCGGCATCCGGTGACGATTATCACCAAGGGCTCATTGATTCTTCGCGATCTGGATCTGCTCAGTGAACTCGCCGAACAGCGGCTGGTGGCGGTGATGATCAGCCTGACCAGCCTCGATGACGAGCTCAAGCGCATCCTTGAGCCGCGAACGGCCGCCCCGAAGGCGCGGTTACGGGCCATTCGGGTCATGCGCGAGGTCGGGATTCCGGTGGGCGTTTTGTGTTCGCCGATGATCCCGATGATCAACGACAGTGAACTGGAAAGCCTGCTGACCGAAGCCCATGCGGCTGGCGCGCAGAGTGCGGCTTACATGATGCTGCGCCTGCCGCTGGAAGTGGCACCGTTGTTCGAGGAATGGCTGGCGGCCCACTATCCTCAGCGTGCAGCCCATGTATTGAGCTTGATCCGTCAAAGCCGCGGCGGTGAACTGTATGACAGTCGTTTTGGCGCTCGCATGCGTGGTGAAGGACCGTTCGCCGATCTCTTGGCGCAACGCTTCGCCAAAACAATAAAACGTCTTGGGCTCAATCAACGTGAAGGCTTCAACCTGGACTGCACAGCCTTTTGTCCGCCCGGTGCTCAAATGTCGTTGCTTTAGCAACAATTGGCCTATGGTTGAGTAGTGGAAAACGCTGGGTGTTGGTACGCTGGTCACGTTTTTTGTGACCTGCAACACAGGTTCTAGAGCGGTTTATTCAGTTTGAGTTAAGTTTCGGTGGTTACCTTGTTCATCGAGTGACTGGATGGTCACTGACCGGTGATCTGGATGTTTTCTAACCAGTCGCTGGCTTTATCCCAGGTAAATCGGGAAAATTTCCCTACTCCGTTAAAGAGGATGAATCATGAGTGACAAGGATAAACAGCCTTTGGCTGCGTCGGCTTCCGCCCTGCCCGAGGCCGAAAGCGCCGATGCAGCGCTGCAGCACATCGTTGACGGCTTTTTACACTTCCACCACGAGGTCTTCCCGCAACAGGAAGCACTCTTCAAGAAACTCGCCACGGCTCAGCGGCCCAGAGCGATGTTCATTGCGTGTGCGGATTCTCGCATCGTTCCCGAATTGATTACCCAAAGTGCTCCTGGCGATCTGTTTGTCACCCGCAACGTTGGCAACGTAGTGCCACCCTATGGCCAGATGAACGGCGGGGTATCCACGGCCATCGAATATGCGGTGCTGGCCCTTGGCGTGCAGCACATCATCATTTGCGGACACTCCGATTGCGGCGCCATGCGGGCTGTACTCAATCCGCAAAGCCTGGAAAAAATGCCCACGGTCAAAGCCTGGCTGCGTCACGCCGAAGTGGCAAAAACCATGGTCCAGGAAAACTGCCATTGCGCTGACGAAAACGAAAGCATGCAGGTGCTTACCGAAGAAAACGTCATCGCCCAGTTGCAGCATTTGCGCACTCACCCTTCAGTGGCTTCGCGCATGGCCAACGGTCAGCTGTTTATCCATGGCTGGGTCTACAGCATCGAAACCAGCGAAATCAAAGCCTACGATGCGGATAGGGGCTGCTTCCTGCCTCTGGATGGCAGTCATCCGATTCCCATGGCGACGCCCAAAGCGCGCTTCTAAATCCTCCTAAACACCTTGTCTGGTCTGGCCAAGGCTGCTGAAAAAGCGGTCCGGCTTCGCCACGCCTGAAGAATCTCAGGAGAACGCTCATGCGTGCTGCGCAATTGAAAGCTGTTTTGCCACGGGAGCTGCTGGCTTCGGTGGTGGTGTTTCTGGTCGCCCTACCCTTGTGCATGGGCATTGCAATCGCTTCCGGCATGCCGCCGGCCAAGGGCCTGATCACCGGGATTATCGGTGGCCTGGTGGTCGGCTGGCTGGCGGGTTCGCCGCTGCAAGTCAGCGGTCCGGCTGCGGGCCTGGCGGTATTGGTCTTTGAACTGGTGCGCCAGCATGGTGTGGCGATGCTTGGGCCAATTCTGCTACTGGCCGGGTTTCTGCAACTGGTGGCCGGGCGTTTACGCCTGGGCTGCTGGTTCCGCGTCACGGCGCCAGCGGTGGTTTACGGCATGCTGGCGGGCATCGGGGTGCTGATCGTGCTATCGCAGATGCATGTGATGCTCGACGGAGTCCCTAAACCCTCAGGCCTGGACAACCTCAGCGGGTTTCCGGCAGCCGTTGCCCAAGCCTTGCCGACGCTGGGTGGCGGTCTGGGTTGGCAGGCCGGTGTGCTTGGGCTGTCGACGATTCTGGTCATGGGCCTGTGGGAGAAGTTTCGCCCGCAAGCGCTGCGTTTCATCCCTGGCGCCTTGCTCGGCGTTGGTTTGGCGACCCTTGCCAGTCTGGCGCTGGCATTGAACGTCAAACGGGTCGAAGTCCCGGCTAATCTCGCCGAAGCAATTGACTGGCTGAAGCCGGCCGACCTGTTGAATCTCGCCGACCCCAACCTGCTGATCGCCGCGTTCGCCGTGGCCTTCATCGCCAGCGCCGAAACCCTGCTCTCGGCTGCTGCGGTAGATCGCATGCACAGCGGCCAGCGTTCGGATTTTGACCGCGAGTTGTCCGCTCAAGGTGTGGGCAACATGCTTTGCGGCCTGGTCGGCGCGCTGCCGATGACGGGCGTGATTGTGCGCAGTTCAGCCAACGTACAGGCAGGCGCCAAAACTCGGTTGTCGGCGATTTTTCACGGTGTCTGGCTGCTGGCATTTGTGTTGCTGCTATCGAGTGTGCTGCAAAGCATCCCGGTCGCCAGTCTGGCTGGTGTGCTGGTGTACACCGGGGTGAAGCTGGTGGATTTGAAGGCGTTTCGCGGACTGGGACGGTATGGCCGGATGCCGATGATTACCTACGCGGTGACCGCGCTGGCGATTATCTTCAGCGACTTGC
This sequence comes from Pseudomonas sp. 05T35, assembly GCF_056396605.1. Taxonomy (NCBI): domain Bacteria; kingdom Pseudomonadati; phylum Pseudomonadota; class Gammaproteobacteria; order Pseudomonadales; family Pseudomonadaceae; genus Pseudomonas; species Pseudomonas sp. 05T35. Next base: position 28,632 of record NZ_JBFTLU010000001.1, on the reverse strand, counting down.
TGACCGGAGTGCTGGTCGGTTTTGGCTTGACCCTGGCGAAGCTGGCCTGGAAGGCTTCGCGACTGAAAATCAGCCTGATCGACCTTCCGGCAGAGGGCGARATGGAGTTGCGATTGATGGGGGCTGCGACCTTCCTCAAGGTGCCGGCGTTGACCCGGGTGCTGGGGACCATTCCGGCGGGCGCGACGGTGCATGTGCCGCTCAATAACCTGAGTTACATCGACCACTCATGCCTGGAGTTGCTTGAGGAGTGGGGGCGGGCCAACGCCAGCAAAGGCTCGAAACTGCTGATCGAGGCGCGCGGATTGAAGCGCCGGCTGGAGGGGCGATTGCGGACGACCGTAGGAGTGGGTTCCGCCGGATAGATAACAGTGTGGGAGCGGGCAAGCCCGCTCCCACAGGTGTTCGGTTTTTACAGTTGGATCAAGCCGCTGGCTGATCCAGTTCCAGGCCTACGCCCAGCTGGCGCGACAGGCATGGCCAACGCTTCCAGGCGGCGCCGGTGTCCGGACTGTTGAGTTTTTCCCGGTAGGCTTCGACGGACTCCAGCGCGAAGCTTGCTTCGTTCAGCATCTCATCAACGGCGTGATGCACAGCCTCATCCAGTTGATTGGCGAAGTCCTCGCCGATCAGTTGGTGGGCAATCAGGTTGGCGACAGTCATGTCCAATGGGATCAGTGGCTGGCCGAAATGTTTGATGTAGAGGTCATTAACCTCTTCTACCAGGCGATGTGCCAGGTAGGCCTCGTCCAGCAGAMCATCCAGGCCTTCGTGACCGGCCATGATCGCCGGTGGCTGGAGGAAGAACTGCTCGGCGATTGTCAGCACCGGTTTGATCTGCGACTCGATACCCGCTTCGCGCGCTACGTCGTTGGCAGCATCGAGCAAGTCCGGCACTTGTTCTATATAAGCGGTGACAAAACGGGTCATCACGCCCTTGGCGTCGATGTCCGGCAATTGAATGGATGAATGCAGGTGCGGCAATTGGACTTCCAGCTGACGGGTCAGCTGACCGGTTTCGGCTTCATGTTGTTGTGCACGTTGAATCTGCTCGCGCAATGCGGCGGTGTTCATGAAAACTCCAGGAAACGAAGGCAAGGAAATAGGGGAAGACATAAGTTAGCCTGCTTATAAACGTGGCTAAGACGTATTTGTCATAATTATTTCACCTTTGATGCCACTGCGTTATATCGATTTGCCATCACCGATCCCACATCCTTCTCCATCCGTGGCCTGTGGCGCAAGTGTCAGGTGTTTCAGCTCATTTACGCCATCGCGTTGCGAGGTCGCACTCGCTGTCTATACTCGGATCTGAATGGAGTTAGCTGATGACGCCCGACTGCGTAGGCAGCAAGGCTCGGCGATTCAAGTTCGTAGTCTGAAAAAGCCGCTCCCTTGCCGTCGGTGTTAGCCGGCGGGATAACAAGAACGATAAGGGGAACCCGCAATGATGCGACATCCACATGTCTGGATGGGCCTCCTGTTGTGGTCGATTTTCAGTCAGGCACAAGCCGCCTGGACTGTGAATATGGCGCCTGGAGCGACTGAGATCAGTCACGCAGTATTCGACCTGCACATGACCATCTTCTGGATTTGTGTGGTGATCGGCATCATCGTTTTCGGCGCCATGTTCTGGTCGATGATGTTGCATCGACGCTCCACCGGGCAGGTCGCCGCCAAATTCCATGAAAGTACGACGGTCGAGATTCTCTGGACCATAGTGCCTTTCATCATTCTGGTGGCAATGGCGATTCCAGCGACCGCAACCATGATCAAGATGTACGACACCAGTGAGCCGGATATCGACATCCAGGTCACCGGTTATCAGTGGAAGTGGCATTACAAATACCTGGGGCAGGACGTCGAGTTCTTCAGCAACCTGGCCACACCGCAAGAGCAAATCCACAACAAAAGTGCCAAAGGCGAAAATTACCTGTTGGAAGTCGATCAGCCGCTGGTGCTGCCGATCGGTGCCAAGGTGCGCTTTCTGGTGACCTCTGCCGACGTCATCCACTCGTGGTGGGTGCCGGCGTTCGCGGTCAAGCGCGATGCGATTCCCGGATTCGTCAACGAAGCCTGGACCCGCGTCGACAAGCCAGGCATCTACCGTGGCCAATGCGCCGAACTGTGCGGCAAGGACCATGGCTTCATGCCGATAGTGGTCGACGTCAAGACCAAGGCTGATTACGACACCTGGCTGACCGAGCGCAAAGCCGATGCCGCCAAGCTCAAGGAGCTGACCAGCAAAGAGTGGACGCTCGACGAGCTGAAGGAGCGCGGCGACAAGATTTATCACACCACCTGCGCTGCCTGTCACCAGCCTGAAGGCCAGGGTATGCCACCGCTGTTCCCGGCACTCAAAGGTTCGCCCATCGCGACCGGTCCAATAGAGGACCACCTGCACCGTGTGTTCTTCGGCAAACCCGGCACTGCCATGGCGGCGTTCGGCAAACAGCTGTCGGAAGTCGATATCGCTGCCGTCGTGACCTACGAACGAAATGCCTGGGGCAACAACAAAGGCGACATGGTCACCCCTAAAGACGTACTGGCCCTCAAACAGGCGGCAAGCAAATGACCCGGTCTATTGCGTGTTCCCTTGAACGTTTGGGGCTAATCACCCCGAGCCGCCCAGCCCACCCGTTTGCAGGAGACAGGCCATGAATGCTGTGAACGATGACCACGGTCATGCAATCGTCGACAACCACGTCCACGGTCCGGCCAAGGGCCTGATGCGCTGGGTGCTGACCACCAACCATAAAGACATCGGCACGCTGTACCTGTGGTTCAGCTTCATGATGTTCCTGCTCGGCGGTTCGTTCGCCATGGTGATTCGCGCCGAGTTGTTCCAGCCCGGCCTGCAGATCGTCGAACCGGCGTTCTTCAATCAGATGACCACCATGCACGGTCTGGTGATGGTCTTCGGTGCAGTGATGCCGGCGTTTGTCGGCCTCGCCAACTGGATGATCCCGCTGATGATCGGCGCGCCGGACATGGCCCTGCCGCGGATGAACAACTTCAGCTTCTGGCTGCTGCCGGCAGCGTTCCTGCTGCTGGTGTCGACGCTGTTCATGCCGGGCGGCGGACCGAACTTCGGCTGGACCTTCTACGCCCCGCTATCGACGACCTACGCTCCGGAAAGCGTGACCTTCTTCATCTTTGCCATCCACCTGATGGGTATCAGCTCGATCATGGGCGCGATCAACGTGATCGCCACCATCCTCAACCTGCGTGCTCCGGGCATGACCCTGATGAAAATGCCGCTGTTCGTCTGGACCTGGCTGATCACCGCGTTCCTGTTGATCGCGGTGATGCCGGTGCTGGCGGGTTGCGTGACCATGATGCTGATGGACATCCACTTCGGCACCAGCTTCTTCAGCGCTGCCGGTGGCGGTGATCCGGTGCTGTTCCAGCACGTGTTCTGGTTCTTTGGCCACCCCGAGGTGTACATCATGATCCTGCCGGCGTTCGGTGCCGTCAGCTCGATCATTCCGACTTTCGCCCGCAAGCCGCTGTTTGGCTACACCTCGATGGTCTACGCCACGGCGAGTATTGCCTTCCTGTCGTTCATCGTCTGGGCGCACCACATGTTCGTGGTCGGCATCCCGCTGGTGGGCGAGCTGTTCTTCATGTACGCGACGCTGCTGATCGCGGTGCCCACCGGGGTCAAGGTGTTCAACTGGGCCAGCACCATGTGGCAGGGCTCGCTGACCTTCGAGACACCGATGCTGTTTGCCGTGGCATTCGTGATCCTGTTCTCCATTGGCGGGTTCTCCGGGTTGATGCTGGCCATCGCCCCGGCGGACTTCCAGTACCAGGACACCTACTTCGTGGTCGCGCACTTCCACTACGTGCTGGTGCCGGGGGCGATCTTCGGGATCTTCGCTTCGGCCTACTACTKGATGCCGAAATGGACCGGCCATATGTACGACGAAACCCTCGGCAAGCTGCACTTCTGGCTGTCGTTCATCGGCATGAACATGGCCTTCTTCCCGATGCACTTTGTGGGCCTGGCGGGTATGCCGCGGCGGATTCCGGACTACAACCTGCAATTCGCCGACTTCAACATGGTGTCGTCGATTGGCGCATTCACCTTCGGGGCAACGCAGCTCTTTTTCCTGTTCATCGTGATCAAGACCATCCGCGGCGGCCCGGCGGCCCCGGCGAAACCCTGGGAAGGGGCAGAAGGCCTGGAGTGGAGCGTGCCGTCGCCGGCGCCATATCACACCTTCGTCACGCCACCGGAAGTGAAATGAACGCCATGACCTTTGTGGGCGCGACGGTGGCGGTATATCAGACACACCGCGTCGACGCCTTCGCGAGCAGGCTCGCTCCCACAGGGTTTTGTGTGGAGGGCTCGCTGTCATGGCTGACTCTATTTCCATGAAGAAACTGGTCACCCGGCTGCTGTTAGTGGTGGCCAGCATGTTTATCTTCGGGTTTGCCCTGGTGCCGATCTATGACGTGATGTGCAAGGCATTCGGCATCAACGGAAAAACCGCCGGGCAGTACGAAGGTGAGCAAGTGGTCGATAAATCGCGGCAAATCCGCGTGCAGTTTCTGTCGACCAATGCCGTGGACATGGTCTGGGAGTTTTATCCCAAGGCCGACGACATGGTGATCAATCCGGGGGCGGTGAACGAGATGATCTTCGTCGCCCGCAACCCGACCGATCACCCAATGAGCGCGCAGGCGATACCGAGTATTTCTCCGGGCGACTCAGCGGTGTATTTCCACAAGACCGAGTGCTTTTGCTTCACCCAGCAGGTGCTGCAACCCGGTGAACGGATCGAAATGCCCGTCCGTTTCATCGTTGACCGTGAGATTTCCAAGGATGTGAAGCACCTGACACTGGCTTACACGCTGTTCGATATCACCGCACGTCATCCACCGGTCGCGGCCAACACCAATGCCGGTCCTTGAGACGTACAAGCGTGCCCGATAAGGAGAACAATAAATGGCAAGTCATGAACACTATTACGTTCCCGCCCAGAGCAAATGGCCGATCATTGCCACGATCGGCATGTTCGTCACGGTGTTTGGCCTGGCCACCTGGTTCAACGACCTCAAGGCCGCGCGCCCGGAATCCCACGGCCCGCTGATCTTTTTCGTGGGTGGTCTGTTGCTGGCCTACATGCTGTTCGGCTGGTTCGGCACGGTGATCAAGGAAAGCCGCGCAGGGTTGTACAGCTCGCAGCTCGATCGCTCGTTCCGTTGGGGCATGAGCTGGTTCATTTTCTCCGAAGTGATGTTCTTCATCGCCTTCTTCGGTGCGTTGTTCTACGTGCGCAACCTGTCCGGGCCGTGGCTCGGTGGTGAGGGCGGCAAGGGTATCGCGCACATGCTCTGGCCGAACTTCCAGTTCGCCTGGCCGCTGCTGCACACCCCTGACCCGACACTCTTCCCGCCGCCCAAGGAAGTCATCAGTCCCTGGGGCTTGCCGCTGCTGAACACGGTATTGCTGGTGAGCTCCAGCGTCACGGTGACCATCGCCCACCATGCCTTGAAAAAGGGCCATCGCGGCGCACTGAAGCTCTGGCTGGCGCTGACGGTACTGCTGGGCTGTGCGTTCCTCAGCTTCCAGGCCAAGGAATACATCCACGCCTATCACGAACTCGGGTTGACCCTGGGTTCAGGGGTGTATGGCGCGACTTTCTTCATGCTGACCGGTTTCCATGGCGCTCACGTGACCATCGGCACGATCATCCTGTTCGTGATGCTGATGCGGATCATGCGTGGGCATTTCGATGGCGATCACCAGTTCGGCTTCGAGGCGGCCAGTTGGTATTGGCACTTCGTCGATGTGGTGTGGATTGGCCTGTTTGTCTTCGTTTACGTGCTTTGAGGTGGCACTTACCAGGGGGCGCTGGACACCAGCTGGCCGCTGAAGAATCCCCAGGCAATCAAGCCGACGGTGATGGCAGCCAGGCCGACACGAACACTCAGGGCGGTGACTAGGCGTTTTGAGCTGCTGTCGTCCTTGACCAGAAAAAACAGGCCGCTGAACAGGCTGACAACCGTGGCAATCAGCATCAGGACGATGGCTGCTTTGAGCATGGTGAGACTCCGGGGGAATGCGATGTACTTGAGTATAGCTACCCTGTTTATCTACTTTTCGGCCGCGCCATGAAGCGCTTTGCGCCGGGCATCGCGCCGACCCTGGTGGTCCTCGTGTTGCTGCCGTTGCTGGTCTTTCTGGGATTTTGGCAATTGAGCCGGGGTGAGCAGAAACGCGTGTTGCTGGCGAGCTACGCCGAACGCCGTGTGGCTGAACCGATGGCCAGCGAACTACTGTCGAACACTCAAGACCCGGCATTTCGACGCGTTCGCCTGCATGGCCAGTTCGATGCAGCCCACAGTTACCTGCTGGACAACCGCACCCGCAATGGCCGGCCAGGGGTTGAGCTGCTGCRACCCTTCCATGACCAGGCGAGCGGTCTCTGGTTATTGCTCAATCGCGGCTGGCTGCCGTGGCCGAACCGGCGCACACCGCCCATGTTCACCACCCCCGAGCAATCGTTGAGTCTCGACGCCTGGGTGTATGTCCCCCCCGGTGCGACCTTTCAACTGCACGCCGATCCGGCGAATGCCAACTGGCCACGGCTGGTGACGGCGATCGATCCGGCCAAGCTCTGGAGCGAGCTGGGCCGAACCGGGTTTGCTTACGAATTACGTGAAGAAGCCGGGCCGGCGTCCTACGAGGCCGATTGGCCGGTCGTGGCCATGGGGCCGGAAAAACACCTCGGTTATGCCGTGCAGTGGTTCGCCATGGCGCTCGCGCTGTTCGGTCTTTATCTCTACTTCGGATGGCACAACGCAAAGGAGAAACAGCATGGGAGCGGCCATGAGTCCACCCAACATGTCTGAAGCGCAGGCACCACAACGTCGTCGTGGGCGTTGGCAACTGGTGCTGATCCTGCTGATGGTGATTGGTCCGATGATCCTCGCCACCGGCATGTACAAGTTGCGGTTCTGGGTGCCGGAAGGTCGCAGCTATCACGGTGAACTGATCGGCAACGGTCAGAGCCGCGCCGACCTGGGGGTGCAGGCGGACGAAGACCGCTGGCAGATGCTGGTGACCACACCGCAGGACTGCTCGGTGGATTGTCAGCAGTTGGTGTACCTGGCCCGGCAGATTCAGGTCGCTCTGGGCCGTGATGCCTCGCGTGCCAGCCACGCATTGGCCGTCGCCCAACCCTTGAGCGCGGACTATGAGGCCAAGCTCAAGCGCGAATACCCGCAGTTGCAGCGTTATCCACTGGACCTTTCGACCTACACTAAAAATGTTCAGGGCAAAGGCTCGGCGCAGCTCTGGATCATCGACCCGCACGGCAATCTGGTGCTGCGCTTCGACCCCACCGTCAAAGGCAAGGRCCTGCTCAACGACCTGCGCCACCTGCTGAAACTGTCGAACATCGGATAAGGGCATCGTCATGGCCAAACCTGGATTTCGCCTCGCGCTGTTTGCCACCTTGCTGGCACTGATTGTCGTCTTGCTGGGCGCCTATACCCGGCTGACCCATGCCGGCCTTGGTTGCCCGGACTGGCCGGGTTGCTACGGGTTTATCAGCGTGCCGAAGAGCGAAGCCCAACTGGCCCATGCCGAGTTGCATTTTCCAGACACGCCGGTGGTTGCGCACAAGGGCTGGAACGAGATGATTCACCGCTATTTCGCCGGCACCCTTGGCTTGTTGATTGTGTTGCTGGCGGCGCGTGCCTGGACCCATCGTCATCATCTGGACCAACCCTTGAAGTTGCCGTTGTTCTTGCTCGCGGTGGTGTTTGCCCAAGCGGCGTTTGGCATGTGGACGGTCACCCTCAAGCTCTGGCCGCAGGTGGTGACGGGACATTTGCTGGGTGGCTTTGCGACCTTGAGCCTGTTGTTTTTGCTGACGTTGCGCTTGTCCGGCGTGTTGCCGGCGCTGATCGTGCCGCGACGTCTGCAGTACTGGGCGACGGCCGGGTTGTTGCTGGTGATCGGGCAAATCGCCCTCGGCGGCTGGGTCAGTGCCAACTACGCGGCGGTGGCCTGTATCGACTTCCCGACCTGCCATGGCCAATGGTTGCCACCGGCTGATTTCGCCAACGGCTTTCACCTGACCCAACACATCGGCCCCAATTACCTCGGCGGGCAGCTCGACAGCGATGCGCGCACGGCGATTCACCTGACTCACCGCATTGGCGCTTTGCTGGTCACAGTAGTGCTGCTGGGGCTGGCCTGGCAGCTCAAGGTCGTCGGCATGACCCGACTCGCCGGGTTGGTGCTGGGGGCGTTGGCGGTGCAGATCACCCTGGGCATCAGCAATGTGCTGTTTCACCTGCCGTTGCCGGTGGCCGTTGCCCATAACGCGGGCGGCGCGGCGCTGTTGCTGACGATGGTGCTGGTCAACTATCACGCACGAACGAGCCTGGTTCGAGTCAGGCAGCAGACGCCCGGGCGTTGGCGCTTCAGCCCGCGTAAACACACGGCCGGACCGATAACAACAAAAGGAGAAATGCCATGGCGACTCTGATCGGCGAACGTCACCGCCAAGCGATCTGGCGTGACTATCTGGAGCTGACCAAGCCGAAAGTCGTGGTGTTGATGCTGATCACTTCGCTGGTCGGTATGTTCCTCGCCACGCGTGCCGGGGTGCCGTGGACGGTGCTGGTGTTTGGCAACCTGGGGATCGGCCTGTGCGCGGGCGGCGCGGCGGCGGTCAACCATGTCGTGGACCGGCGCATTGATGCGGTAATGGCGCGCACGCACAAGCGACCACTGGCCGAAGGCCGGATTTCACCGACCGCCGCACTGACCTTCGCGCTGCTGCTGGCGGTGGCCGGGCAAACCTTGCTACTGGCCTTTACCAATCCGTTGACGGCGTGGCTGACCCTCGCCTCACTGCTGGGCTATGCGGTGGTCTACACCGGTTTTCTCAAGCGGGCGACGCCGCAGAACATTGTTATCGGCGGACTGGCCGGTGCTGCGCCGCCACTGTTGGGCTGGGTCGCTGCCACCGGGCATGTCAGTGCYGAACCGCTGCTGCTGGTGCTGATTATCTTTGCCTGGACCCCGCCACACTTCTGGGCGCTGGCGATTCACCGCAAGGAGGAGTACGCCAAGGCCGATATTCCCATGCTGCCGGTGACCCACGGCGAGCATTACACCAAGATCCACATCCTGCTTTACACCTTTGCCCTGCTGGCCGTGAGCTTGATGCCCTATGTCATTCACATGAGCGGTTTGCTGTACCTGGTTTGCGCCCTGGGACTGGGCGCGAGGTTTCTGCAATGGGCCGTGGTGCTGTACCGTGGCACTCAGCCGCATGCGGCGATCAGTACCTTCAAGTACTCTATTTACTACTTGTTCCTGCTGTTTATCGCCCTGCTCGTAGACCACTACTTATTGTTGAACCTATGACCCGAACCCAGAAAACCGTCTTCATTCTTGTTGCCCTGATCGCGCTGGTCCTGGGGCTTACCGTCAACAAAGTACTGTCTGGCAAAGGCCAGGGCGATCCGACTGCGCTGATCGACGCCGGGATCATCCTGTTGCCGCAAAGCCGCAACCTGCCGGACGTGCAGATGACCAATCAGGACGGTCAACCGGTGACGGTCAACGCCTTGAAAGGCAAGTGGAGCCTGCTGTTCTTTGGTTACACCTTCTGCCCGGACATCTGCCCGACCACGCTGGCGCAACTGCGGCAGATCAAGAGCGAGTTGCCAGCGGATGCGGTCGACAAGTTGCAGATCATTCTGGTCAGCGTCGACCCGAACCGCGACACCCCCAAGCAGCTCAAGCAATACCTGGGCTACTTCGATCCGCAGTTTGTCGGCCTGACGCCGGCTTCGGTCGAAGACCTGCAGAAAGTCGCCAATGCGGTGAGCATTCCGTTCATTCCGGCGGACACCAGCAAACCCAACTACACCGTCGACCACAGCGGCAACTTGGCGGTAATCGGGCCGGACGGTACGCAGCGCGGGTTCATTCGTGCACCGTTGAACAACACGAAACTGGTGGCCCAGTTGCCGGTGATGCTCAAGCGCCAATAACACTGCAAATCCTGAGGTGGGAGCGAGCCTGCTCGCGATAGCGGACTGACATTCAAGATCGATGTCGGCAGTGATGGCCCCATCGCGAGCAGGCTCGCTCCCACAAGGTCAGTGTTTCAGGCATAAAAAAACGGGGACACAGTGATTGTGTCCCCGTTTTGTTTTACATCAGCAGATCAGAACGCCGGCAATACCGCGCCTTTGTACTTCTCCAGAATGAACGCCTTCACTTCCGGGCTGTGCAGCGCAGCAACCAGTTTCTTCATCGCGTCGCTGTCCTTGTCGTCCGCGCGGGCGACAAGGATGTTCACGTAAGGCGAGTCCTTGCCTTCGATCACCAGCGCGTCCTTGGACGGATCGAGCTTGGCTTCCAGCGCGTAGTTGGTGTTGATCAGCGCCAGGTCGACCTGGGTCAGCACGCGTGGGATGGTCGCGGCTTCCAGTTCACGGAACTTCAGGTCTTTGGTGTTCTCGGTGATGTCCTTGACGGTCGACAGGATGTTTTTCGAATCCTTCAACTTGATCAGGCCGGCCTTCTCCAGCAGCAACAGCGCACGGCCGCCGTTGGTGGCGTCGTTCGGGATCACCACGTTGGCGCCGCCTGGCAGTTCGGCAAGGGTCTTGTACTTGTTGGAGTACGCGCCCAGCGGCTCCAGGTGCACACCGGCAACGCTCACCAGGTTTGTGCCCTTGGCCTTGTTGAACTCATCGAGGTACGGCTGGTGCTGGAAGAAGTTGGCGTCCAGGCGTTTCTCGGCAACCTGTACGTTTGGCTGTACGTAGTCGGTGAACACCTTGACCTTGAGGTCGACGCCTTCTTTGGCCAGTACCGGCTTCACGAACTCGAGGATTTCCGCGTGCGGAACCGGAGTAGCAGCGACGGTCAGGGTTTCAGCGGCCTGAGCGGAGAACGCTGCAACGGCAGCGAACGCGACGAGTAGTTTTTTCATCCAGCAAACTCCTTGTGAGGCGCCCTTCCGAGCGCCTGCCAGCCGTGGCTGGCGATTGCATTTATTTTCGGGAAAAGTGCACCACCAGCTTATCGCCGACGGTTTGCAGAACCTGGACCAGCACCAGCAGCAACACCACCGTCACCACCATCACGTCAGTCTGGAAGCGTTGGTAACCGAAGCGAATCGCCAGGTCACCCAAACCACCGGCGCCAACCACACCGGCCATCGCCGTGTAGGACACCAGTGTAATCGCGGTCACCGTGATCGCTGCGAAAATGCCCGGGCGGGCTTCCGGCAGCAGCGCGTTGACGATGATCTGACGGGTCGTCGCGCCCATGGCCTGGGTCGCTTCGATGATGCCGCGATCGACTTCACGCAGGGCGGTTTCCACCAGACGTGCGAAGAACGGCGTGGCGCCCACCACCAGCGGCGGGATCGCACCGCCGACGCCCAGCGAGGTGCCGGTGATCAACACGGTGAACGGGATCATCACGATCAGCAGAATGATGAACGGCAGCGAACGCAGGATATTCACGATCAGCGACAGCAGCGCGTAAACGCCTTTGGCTTCGAGCAACTGGCGCGGGCTGCAGAGGAACAGCAACACACCCAGCGGCAGGCCGAGCAGTACGGTGAACAACAGCGAACCGCCAAGCATCAGCAAGGTGTCGCCGGTAGCCTGCCAGATTTCGAACCAGTCGATATTGGCGAAGAAACTCATCAGGGCTTCCATTAACGCAGCACCTCCATGTGGACGTCGGCTGCGGTGAAGCGGGCAAACGCCGCCTCCATGTCGCCACCGGTGACCGCCAGGGTCAATTGCCCGTAGGGGACGTCTTTGATGCGGTCGATACGACCGGCGAGGATGCTGTAGTCCACACCTGTTTCGCGGGCGACGGTGCCCAGCAACGGCGCGTAGGTTGCATCGCCCTGGAAGGTCAGGCGCACGATACGGCCCGGCACGTGAGCGAAGTCGTCGCGCTGTTCGCTTTCGTCGATCTGCTCGTCTTCCTGCACGAATCGCTTGGTGGTCGGGTGCTTGGGGTGCAAGAACACGTCGGCCACCGGACCTTGCTCGACGATCACGCCGGCATCCATCACGGCGACCTGGTCGCAGACCCGACGAATCACGTCCATTTCATGGGTGATCAGCACGATGGTCAGGTTCAGCTCGCGGTTGATCTCGGCCAACAGTTGCAGGACCGACGCGGTGGTTTGCGGGTCGAGGGCGCTGGTAGCTTCGTCACACAGCAGGATTTTTGGCTTGGTCGCCAGGGCGCGGGCGATGCCGACGCGCTGCTTCTGGCCACCGGACAGCTGTGCCGGGTACTTCTTTGCGTGGTCGGCCAGGCCGACACGCGCCAGCAACTCGGCCACTCGCAGGTCGATCTCGCTGCGCGACAGTTCACCGGCCAGGGTCAACGGCAGCGCGACGTTGTCGGCAACCGTCTTGGAGGCCAGCAGGTTGAAGTGCTGGAAGATCATCCCGACTTGCTGACGGAAGCGGCGCAGCGCATTGGCGTCCAGCGCGGTAACTTCTTCGCCATCGACGATGATCTTGCCGCCACTGGAGTTTTCCAGGCGGTTGATCAGACGCAACAGGGTACTTTTTCCCGCGCCGGAGTGACCGATCAGGCCAAACACCTGACCGTTCTCAATCGACAGATTGGTGGGGTGCAGTGCAGGAATATCCTTACCGGCGACGCGGTAAGTTTTATGGACGTTTTGAAACTCGATCACGTAGCGAACCTTGTGGGGCGCGTTAGAAAAGGGTCAGCGGTTAGCCGGGCGGGCATTTTAGCGTGTCCGTATAGAGGTTCTTAGCATTTATTTCGCATTCATCCAGTCATTTGGAAATAACGCGATAAGCCAAGAAGAACAAAAGATCGCCGCCTGCGGCAGCTCCTACACCGATCCGTAGGAGCTGTCGCAGGCGGCGATCTTCTCTTTTAAGGTTTACGTGGCGTCAGAACCATCTGTGCCGGGACATTGCGCAGAATCTGTCGCTCGATCTTCAGGTCGAAGTCGGCATCCAGCTTCTTCACCCGTTTGGTCAGCAGCGTGGCCAGCCACGGGTAATCTTCGGTGCGCGGCGCCTGAATGCTGACGTCGCACTCATAACTCACCACATCGCTGGCAATCGCATCAAGTTGCCGACGCAATTGCTTGTTATCGGCGATGTTCAGCGCAACGGTGGTGCTCTCGGCCGTTGGGTCGATGACCTTGGCGACACGCTTGGCTTCGGCGGCCTTGAGGGCGGCCTCTGCCTGGTCCAGTTCGGCCTTGCGCGCGTGGCTGATGGCGTTGTTGACGCCACCGGTCAGCGCCGGAGCTTTGGGCATCAACGCACGGGCTCGGCTCAGGGCCGTGGCGGCGGCATTCACGTCGCCTTTTTGCAAAACGATCTGGCTGCGTTGCAAGTAGGCTTCGGCGAGTTGCCGTTGGTATTGCTCCAGCGACTGATCGTTGGGTGATTCGGCCTGCAAGGCGGCCAATTGATCCTCGGCGGTGGCCAGTTCACTGCTGGCCAGGCTTTGCTCCAGCTGCGCGATCGCCGTAGCCCGTGCGTCCGGGACCTTGGGGGCCGGCGGCGTGCTTTGGCAGGCGCCAAGTAGCAGCGAAAATGCAACAAGGAGCAGATAACGGGAGGCGAACGGCTTCATTCCTGCGACTCTCTGATTGCGCAAAAAACGAGCAAGTCTACACCCCTCGACGGGGCAGGACAAAACTCAGCAGAAACAGCGCGGCGGCAGCCACCACAATCGATGGGCCAGCCGGCGTGTCCTTGAACCACGACAGCGCCAGGCCACCGCAGACCGCGAGTATACCGAGCAAACTCGCGCCCAAGGCCATCTGCTCGGGAGAGCGTGCGTGACGTTGTGCCGCAGCCGCCGGGATGATCAGCAAGGAAGTAATCAGCAGCACACCGACGATTTTCATCGCCACCGCGATCACCACCGCAATCAGCAGCATCAAGGTCATGCGCAATGCTGCTACCGGCAGGCCTTCAACCGTGGCCAATTCTTCGTGCACGGTAATCGCCAGCAAGGGGCGCCATAGCGCCACCAACAGCAGCATCACCGCCGCACTGCCGCCGAGGATCCACGCCAGATCGGTCGGGCTGATCGCCAACAAGTCACCGAACAGATAGGCCATCAGGTCGATCCGCACTTCATGCATGAAGCTTAGTACCACCAGGCCCAGAGAGAGCGTGCTCGGCGCAAGAATCCCCAACAAGGTGTCGGAGGCCAGCGGCTGGCGCTGTTGCAAGGTCACCAGCAGCACGGCCAGTAACAGGCAGCCGACGGTCACTGCGATAGTCGGACTGACATCCAGCAGAAAACCCAACGCCACGCCGAGTAACGCTGCGTGGGACAGGGTGTCGCCGAAATAGGCCATGCGCCGCCAGACCACGAACGATCCCAGCGGACCTGCGACGGCGGCCAGGGCCAGGCCTGCGAGCAGGGCGTACAACAGAAAATCAGCCATGCTTGCAGCCATCTCCATGAACGTGGGTGTGAACGGCCGGTGCCGCGCTGACGACCGAGCCATGCAAGTCGTGGGCGTGGTCGTGATGGTGGTGATAGACCGCCAGGCTCTGCGCGTTCTTGCCGAACAGCTCGACGAACGCCGGGTCGCCGCTGACCTGCTCGGGATGCCCGGAGCAGCAGACGTGGCGATTGAGGCAGACCACCTGGTCGGTGGTGCTCATCACCAGGTGCAGATCGTGGGAAACCATCAACACCCCGCAACCGTGGCGGTCGCGCAGGCGGGTGATCAGGCTATAGAGCTCGGCTTGTCCGGCCACATCGACGCCTTGCACCGGCTCGTCGAGTACCAGTAGTTCGGGCTCGCGCAACAGGGCGCGGGCCAGTAATACGCGCTGCATTTCACCGCCGGAAACGCTCTGCACCGGGCTGTCGATCACCTGTTCGGCACCGACTTCCTTGAGCGCTGCCAAGGCGCGCGCACGATCCACGCCCGGCACCAGGCGCAAGAAGCGCAGTACCGAGAGCGGCAAGGTCGGGTCAACGTGCAGTTTCTGCGGCATGTAGCCGACCCGCAGTTTCGGCTTGCGCCAGACGCTGCCGCTGTCGGGCTTGAGCAGGCCAAGTACGGCGCGGACCAGCGTGGTCTTGCCGGCGCCGTTGGGGCCGATCAGGGTGACGATCTGCCTCGGCTCGACGCTCAGTTCGATGTTGTCCAGCACGCTTTGCCCGGCGAAGGTCACCGCAACCTGATTGAGGCGGATTAACGCAGTGCTCATCAAGCCCCCTGGCAACCCGAGCAGAGACCGATCACTTCGACAGTCTGGCCTTCGACCACGAACCCGACTTCGCCGGCGCTGTGGATGATGGTGTCGCTGATGGATTTTTGCTCGAGTTCGATGGCCGCGTGGCATTCGCGGCAAATCAGGAACTGGCCCTGGTGGGCGTGCCCCGGATGATTGCAGCCAACGAAGGCGTTGAGCGAGGAAATGCGGTGGACCAGGCCGTTATCCAGCAGGAAATCCAGCGCGCGATACACCGTCGGCGGCGCGGCGCGGCGGCCATCCTGCTCGCTGAGTACCGCCAGAATGTCGTAGGCGCCCAGCGGCTTGTGGCTTTGCCAGACCAGTTCCAGCACCCGCCGACGCAGCGCGGTCAGACGCAAGCCTTGGCGTGCGCAAATGACATCGGCCTCGGACAATGCACTGTGCACGCAGTGAGAGTGGTCGTGGGGACGGCTGGCTAGCGGTGTTTTAGGCATGAGCGGCGACGAGTTTTGTGAGAGACGTTATTATGTTACCCGTTCTCGCCTACTTGAGTGGTCATCGTGCCCAGACTTTTTGCCATTTTTGTCACATTTACTGCCGGTTTTTTTGCGATCAGCGCCGCTCATGCCGAAGTGAGCGTACTGACCAGCATCAAGCCGCTGCAGCTGATTGCTGCTGCGGTGCAGGATGGCGTCGGGGTTCCCGAGGTCTTGCTGCCGCCGGGTGCATCGCCGCATAACTACGCCTTGCGTCCATCCGACGTACGGAAGGTGCAGTCGGTGGACTTGCTCTACTGGATCGGCCCGGACATGGAAGGTTTCCTTCCGCGCGTGCTCAAAGGCCGTAGCCTGCCGTCGGTTGCCGTGCAGGAGCTGCCGGGTTTGAAACTGCGGCGTTTTGCCGAAGACAGCCACTCCCATGCGGAAGACGCCGATGAGCACGATCACGACCACCGCCCTGGTAGTCTCGATGCTCACCTCTGGTTGTCGCCGGTCAATGCGCGAGTGATCGCGGCAAAAATCGCCACCGACCTCAGTGCTGCGGATCCTGCCAATGCGCCGCGCTATCAGAGCAACCTCAAGGCCTTCGATGAGCGCCTGGACGCGCTGGATCTGCGTTTGAAAGCACGCTTGGCCGGTATCGCGGGCAAGCCCTACTTCGTGTTCCATGAAGCGTTCGATTATTTCGAAGACGCCTACGGCCTCAAGCACACCGGCGTGTTCAGCGTGGCCGCTGAAGTGCAGCCAGGTGCCCAGCACGTTGCAGCGATGCGCTCGCGCTTGCAGGAAGTCGGCAAGACCTGCGTGTTCAGCGAACCACCGTTGCGCCCACGCCTGGCCGAAACGCTGGTGGCCGGTTTGCCGGTGAAACTGGCGGAACTGGATGCGTTGGGCGGTTACACGCCGGCAACGGCTCGCGGCTATGAGCAGGTGCTGGAGAAGTTGGGGAATGATTTGGCGGGTTGCCTGGAGTCGCTTTAACGCCGGGATATCCGGCGCCTCGATCGCGAGCAAACGGAACGCCGCCCGGCTGCTCCCACAGGATTTTCGCTGTCCATGTGGGAGTGAGCCTGCTCGCGATGCTTTTAAAGGGCGAACGGTAACGGCGTGCTGACGTGCTGACGCTGGGCCAGGCGCTGCTGAAACTCCATCGGATCGTGAATCAGCACGTCCTGCCCGGCAAAGGACTCGGCGGCGATCAAGCGTGACAGCCAGAACCGCACGCAGGCTACCCGCAGCATGGTCGGCCACAGCTCCGCCTCGGCGGCGGTAAATGGGCGCAACGCGGCATAAGCCCCGAGCAATGCCCTCGCCCGCGGGCCGTCAATCAAGCCGTCTTCGTCCGAGCACCAGTCATTCAGGGCAATCGCCACGTCGTAGAGCATCGGGCCGGAGCAGGCGTTGTAGAAGTCGATCAGCCCGGTCAGGTGCGTGCCTTCGAACATCGCGTTGTCGCGGAACAGGTCGGCGTGGATGTTGGCCCGAGGCAGCGCCAGGATTTTAATCTTCTGCTCAGTGATTTCGTTCAAGGCGCGTTGCAGCAGATTGCTTTGCGCGGCATTCAGGTGCGACAGCAGTTGCGTGCCTTCTTCGAGCATCCAGTCGAGGCCGCGATCGGTCTTGCGCTTGATCATGTGATCTTTGGTGGCCAGGTGCAGGTGCCCCAGCAATTCGCCAACTTGCGCGCAATGCTGTGCGTTGGCTTCCTTGATGTGCTTGCCGGCCAGCCGTGGCTGCAACAGTGCGGGCTTGCCGGCCAGTTCGCGCAGGGCGATGCCGTCGGTGGTACGCAATGCATAGGGCACCGGCAAGTTGGCGTCGTGCAGCACGTCGAGCAGTTCGATGAAGAATGGCATCTCCTGCACGGGGCCGCGCTCAACCAGGGTCAGGACAAACTCCCCCTGCTCCAGGCTGATGAAGAAGTTGGTGTTTTCGCTACCCGCGGCAATCCCCTGGAAATCAAGCAGGCGGCCGAGCCCATAAGGGGCGAGAAAGGTTTCCAGCTCGGGCCGAGCCAGGGGGGTGAACACAGACATGGTTAAAAACTGCTCAGTTCGGGCGCCGCGGTTGAGCCAGCGCCGATTAAAGTTAAGAAACTACTTCCAGGTAAAAATTTCCCACGACGGAATCAGCATATTCGGCTGATCCGAGCGGATATAGTTTGCCTCCGTTCCGTCCGCACGTATCAGAAAGTACGGTTTTCCGCCCTTCGGTGTGACCTTGATCGCGTACACGAAGCCGTTCTGGCGGTACTCCTGAATGACTTTGTCGCCTTCTGTGTGGATGGTGACTTCCGGTTCTGGCGTCGGTGCATCATCGGCTGCCATGACGGCCAGGGGAGTGAGTGCAAAGAAGCCAGCCAGTAACAAGCGATTGAGTGAGCGCATGATAACCTTGTCCCTTTGTCGTCAACGGTCCCGCTATTCTAGCGCCGGACCCGCCGAAAAGGTTGATCCTGCTCATGAGCCAAGCCCCCCTCGTCCTGGTGGACGGTTCTTCTTACCTGTACCGCGCCTTTCACGCGCTGCCGCCGTTGACCACGTCCAAAGGCCTGCCGACCGGCGCGGTCAAGGGCGTGCTGAACATGCTCAAGAGTCTGCGCAAGCAGTACCCGAACAGTCCGTTTGCCGTCGTATTCGATGCCAAGGGTGGGACATTTCGCGATGACCTGTACGCCGAATACAAAGCCAATCGCCCAAGCATGCCCGACGACATGCGTGTGCAGATCGAGCCATTGCACGCGAGCGTGATCGCCCTGGGCTTTCCGTTGCTGTGCGTCGACGGCGTTGAGGCCGATGACGTGATTGGCACGCTGGCCCGCAGCAGCGCAGCCGCTGACCGTCCGGTGGTGATCTCCACTGGCGACAAGGACATGGCGCAGTTGGTCGATGGGCACATTACCTTGGTCAATACCATGACCGGTAGCGCGATGGACGTGGCTGGCGTGAAGGAGAAATTCGGCGTCGCTCCCGAGCAGATCATCGATTACCTGGCGCTGATGGGTGATTCCTCCGACAACATTCCAGGCGTGCCGGGCATTGGCCCGAAGACGGCGTCCGGCCTGCTGGTGGGTGTGAACGGCGGCCTGACCGAGCTCTATGCGCACCTCGATATCGTCCCGACGTTGCCGATTCGTGGTGCCAAAACGCTGCCGGCCAAGCTTGAAGAGCACAAGGAGATGGCGTTCCTCTCCTATCAACTGGCGACCATCAAGGTCGACGTGCCGCTGGACATTGGTCTGGACGACTTGCACCTGCGTGAGCCGGACCGTGAAAAGCTCGCCGAGCTCTATACCCTGCTCGAGTTCAAGAGCTGGTTCGAGGAAGTTCAGCGTGATGCCAAGCGAGCGGGCCAGGAAGTGGTCGCGGCGGTTGAAGAAGCCGTGGCCGGTGACGATGGGCCCCAGTACACCACGGTCCTCACCCAGGCAGATTTCGATGTCTGGCTRAAGAAGCTGCAAAACGCCAAGCTGTTCGCCTTCGACACCGAAACCACGGGCATCGACGCGCAGCAAGCACAACTTGTCGGGCTGTCGTTCGCTGTGCAGGCCAACGAAGCGGCCTACATTCCACTGACCCATTCCTACATGGGCGTGCCGGATCAACTGGATCGCGACACGGTGTTGCGCGCGCTGAAACCGATTCTGGAAGACCCGAGCAAACTCAAAGTCGGCCAGCACGCCAAGTTCGACATGAACATCCTGGCCAACTGCGCCATCGGTGGTGATCAGAGCTGCGGCATCATGGTGCAAGGCATCGCCTTCGACACCATGCTCGAGTCCTACGTGCTGGATTCGACCGCGACCCGTCACGACATGGACAGCCTGGCGCTCAAATATTTGGGCTACACCACTACCAGCTTCCAGGACATCGCGGGCAAGGGTGTCAAGCAACTGACCTTCGACCAGATCTCGCTGGAGCTGGCCGGGCCATACGCCGCCGAAGATGCCGACGTGACGCTGCGTCTGCATCAGACCCTGCATGAAAAACTCGACGCCATTCCGAGCCTGAGCAAAGTCCTCAGCGAAATCGAGATGCCGCTGGTGCCAGTGTTGGCGCGTATCGAGCGCCAGGGCGCGTTGGTCGACGCCAACCTGCTGGGCATCCAGAGCGTTGAACTGGGCGACAAGCTGGTCGCGCTGGAGCGTGAGGCGTTCGCCATTGCCGGTGAGGAGTTCAACCTCGGTTCGCCTAAGCAATTGGGCGTGATCCTCTACGAAAAACTCGGGCTGCCGATTCTCAGCAAAACTGCCAAGGGCCAGGCTTCGACCGCCGAAGCGGTGCTGGCGGAACTGGCCGAGCAGGACTACCCGTTGCCCAAGGTGCTGATGCAGTACCGTTCCTTGAGCAAGCTGAAAAGCACCTACACCGACCGTCTGCCCGAGCAGATCAACCCGCGCACCGGACGTATTCATACGTCCTACCATCAAGCGGTGGCAGCGACCGGTCGCTTGTCTTCCAGTGATCCAAACCTGCAGAACATTCCGATTCGTACCGCCGAAGGTCGACGGATTCGTCAGGCGTTCATTGCCCCCAAAGGCTACAAGCTGTTGGCGGCGGACTATTCGCAGATCGAACTGCGGATCATGGCCCACCTGGCCAAGGACGAAGGGCTGTTGCACGCGTTCCGCAATGATCTGGACGTGCACAAAGCCACCGCCGCGGAGGTGTTCGGGGTTGAATTGGCGGACGTCACCACCGATCAGCGGCGCAGCGCCAAGGCGATCAACTTCGGCCTGATCTATGGCATGAGCTCGTTTGGCCTGGCCAAGCAGATTGGCGTCGACCGTAAACAGTCCCAAGCTTATATAGACCGTTATTTTGCCCGCTATCCGGGTGTGCTCGAGTACATGGAGCGCACCCGCGCTCAGGCGGCTGAGCAGGGTTTTGTCGAAACCATATTCGGTCGTCGCTTGTACCTGCCGGACATCAACGCGAAAAATCCGGCCCTGCGCAAAGGCGCCGAGCGCACGGCGATCAACGCGCCGATGCAAGGCACTGCGGCGGATATCATCAAGAAGGCCATGGTGGCGGTGGATAACTGGCTGATGACCTCAGGCCTGGACGCCAAAGTGATTCTGCAGGTGCACGATGAATTGGTGCTTGAGGTTCGCGAAGACCTGGTCGACCAGGTTCGCGAAGAAATTCGCGTCCATATGAGCAGCGCAGCGACCCTGGATGTGCCGCTTTTGGTGGAAGTCGGCGTTGGAAATAACTGGGATGAAGCGCACTAAGCCGGTGTGAGGCGCTTTTTCGGGGATGGCGCCGCGGTGTAGTGTCGCGGCAGTCATTGGCTAAGGGTTATTAGTTCGAAAAAATCTGTGGGTTATTCCCAATAGGTTTTGAAATTAACCGGAACTAAATCCGTGAACCGCCACTCAGAGTTACTGAATGGGTGGTGAAGCCCTTCGATGCTCCTATGTTGTGTTAAGTGTTGGCAGATATCTGGACCCCGCCCTAGCGGTCCGGAACTTAGACCCCGAATTACTCTCTCCCCATACGTAATTCGGGGTTTTTTTTGCCAAAAAACTGGCTGTGGAACGGCCATGCTGCGTTAAAAACACGGCTCGAAATGCTCATTTAGGTCCCTAAAGTCGAGCGCGACCCCGGCCGTTTCGAGCCGTGTTTTTGCCTTGCCTGACCGTCCCACAGACAGTTTTCCGTATCTCGGATATCCCCAAAAGCTTATTGAGCTTCTGTCTCGGTGCCCTTGTCGGCCAGTTCCATCCAGTTCGCCAATACCGTGTAGGCATCTTCGAGGCCCAGGCGTTTTGGTGCCGAGAACAGCTGGATTGTCACGGTTTCGCCCCAGCCTTTACGGATTTCTGCCTGGACTTTGAGCAAGGTGTTCTTCGCTGCGCCGTAGGTCAGTTTGTCGGCCTTGGTCAGCAGAATGTGCATCGGCATGCCGCTGGCCACGGCCCAGTCGAGCATCAGCAGGTCGAAGTCGGTCATTGGATGACGGATGTCCATCATCAGAATCAAGCCCTTCAGACTCTCGCGGCTGCCCAGATAGGCTTCCAGGTGGCGCTGCCAGTGTTGCTTCAGAGGGATGGGTACTTTCGCGTAACCGTAACCCGGCAGGTCGACCAGACGGCGTTCATCGTCTAGCTTGAAGAAGTTCAAGAGTTGTGTGCGACCTGGCGTTTTCGAGGTGCGAGCCAGGCTGGCGTGAGTCAACGTGTTCAGGGCGCTGGATTTGCCAGCGTTGGAACGCCCGGCGAAGGCCACTTCAAAGCCTTCGTCGTCAGGACATTGGTCGACTTTGGCGGCGCTGAGCATGAAGGTGGACTGTTGGCACAGACCGAGGATGGGGTTCTTGAGTTGCATGGGATTTCCGATGTGGGCGGTGCCGAGATTGGTCGCAAAGAGCAGCGTCGTTTCCGTTTCAATGACGCCAGTATATAATGCCGCAGATTTTGTGTGCGCTTTGTCCCAGCGTAGGATGAGGTTCACGAGAGCGATTGACCTTGATTGCGCATTAGAACGCAGCACGCTCTCAACCCTGAAAAGGTCGTTTTATGACGAAATGGCTGCTAGCTGCCGGTGTCTTGATGCCGCTTTACAGCGCTCAGGCTACACAGGATCCGGAAGCTGTGTACAACCGTGTTTGTGGAGCCTGTCATTCCGGCCAACTCCCAACGGCGCCTCAAAAGGGCGATAAGGAAGCTTGGGCGCCAAGACTGGCGCAAGGTATGGAGACGCTGGTGCAACACGTGACCCAGGGTTTCAAGGCGATGCCGCCGCGTGGTTTGTGCATGGACTGCAGTGCCGAGGATTACCGAGCAATCATCCAGTGGATGAACGAGTGATCCCGGTCCATAACTCTTTAACCCTTAGCCGTAGTTGGATTAGCTGATGAACAAATTGATCGTGAGTCTGCTGTTGACCCTGGGGATCTCCGGCATAGCCCATGCTGCAGGCGATGCGACTGCTGGTCAGGCGAAAGCCGCAGTATGTGGCGCCTGTCATGGCCCGGATGGTAATAGCATGGCGCCAAACTTTCCAAAACTGGCGGGTCAGGGTGAGCGTTACCTGAACAAGCAACTGCACGACATCAAGTCGGGCAAGCGCACCGTTCTGGAGATGACCGGCCTGCTGACCAACCTGAGCGATCAGGACCTGGCTGACCTTGCTGCCTACTTCTCCAGCCAGAAAGGCAGCGTCGGCGCAGCAGATCCTAAAGTCGTGGCTCACGGTGAAGAGTTGTTCCGTGGCGGCAAACTGGACCAGGGCATGCCATCTTGCACCGGTTGCCACTCGCCTAATGGTGCGGGTAACGCCGCTGCTGCCTTCCCGCATCTGGGCGGCCAGCACGCTCAATACATCGCCAAGCAGTTGACTGATTTCCGTGAGGGTAACCGTACCAACGACGGCGACACGAAAATCATGCAGAGCATTGCTGCAAAATTGAGCAACAAGGACATCGAAGCGGTGTCCAGCTACATTCAGGGCCTGCACTAAGGCTTGTGAGCGGGCGCTGCGCAGGGTGCTGATCTCGCGCAATGTTAACGCTCGATTAATCCTTCGATGCAAACATAAAAAGGGTGGCTTTGGCCGCCCTTTTTTGTGGCCGCTGCCGTTACACTAGAGCACTAATGCCCGCCAAGATCTGCCAGAAAACAGGTCGCGCGAGGCGACCCAATTTGTTCAGGAGTAAAGCATGCGTAATCTGATTCTCAGCGCCGCACTCGTCACTGCCAGCCTGTTTGGTATGACCGCCCAAGCTGCCGAACCGCTTGAAGCCGGTAAACAATATGTCGAATTGGGCAGCGCCGTTCCGGTGGCTGTGCCTGGCAAGATCGAAGTCGTGGAACTGTTCTGGTATGGCTGCCCGCACTGCTATGCATTCGAGCCGACCATCAATCCCTGGGTTGAAAAACTGCCTGCCGACGTGAACTTCGTGCGTATTCCGGCCATGTTCGGCGGTATCTGGAACGTTCACGGTCAGCTGTACATCACCCTGGAAGCGATGGGTGTGGAACACAAGGTTCACAAAGCTGTCTTCGAAGCGATCCACGGTGGCAAGAAGCTCGCTACCCCGGAAGAGATGGCTGAGTTCCTGGCCGGCGAAGGCGTCGACAAGGAGAAGTTCCTGAGCACCTACAACTCGTTTGCCGTCAAAGGCAAAGTTGAAGAAGCCAAGAAAAAGGCTCAGGCCTATCAGATCTCTGGCGTACCGACCATGGTCGTGAACGGAAAATACCGCTTCGATCTGGGCACTGCCGGCGGTCCTGAAGGCACCTTGAGCGTAGCCGATCAGCTGATCGCCAAGGAGCGCGCCGCTAAGTAAGCGGCGCCCACCATGCGCCGCTGGGGTACTGAACGTCTCGTTGGTCTGCATGATCCGCAGGTCAACGAGCATCATCTGGAGTCCTCGGGCTTGCCCGCAGACAGCCGTCTGCGTTTGCTCAGTTTCAACATCCAGGTCGGCATCAGTACCGAGCGTTATCGGCATTACCTGACCCGTAGCTGGCAGCATTTGCTACCGCACACCGGGCGAGCGGATAACCTGCAGAAAATCGGCAATCTGCTGGGCGACTACGATCTGGTCGCTTTGCAGGAGGCCGATGGCGGCAGCCTGCGGTCGGGCTACGTCAATCAAGTCGAACACCTGGCCCAGCTCGGCGCCTTCCCCTACTGGTATCAACAACTCAATCGCAACCTGGGTCGCCTCGCCCAGCACAGCAATGGCGTGCTCAGTCGATTGCGCCCATGGGCGATTGAAGATCATCCGCTGCCCGGGCCCAAGGGCCGTGGTGCGATTCTTGTGCGGTTTGGCGAAGGGCCGGATGCGCTGGTGGTCGTGATGATGCACCTCGCGCTGGGGGCGCGCGTGCGAACGATGCAGTTGGCCTACATTCGCGAATTGATCGGCGACTACAAGCATCAGGTGCTGATGGGCGACATGAACACCCACGCCAGTGACCTGCTGCAAACTTCTCCTCTGCGAGATCTGGGTCTGCTCGCGCCGCAAGTCGGAGCGACTTTCCCCAGCTGGCGCCCGCAACGCTGTCTTGACCATATTCTGCTCAGCCCTACGCTGACCCTCGAGCGGGTCGAAGTGCTGGCGCAACCGATTTCCGATCACCTGCCCGTCGCGGTAGAGATTCGTCTGCCGAGTTCGCTCACGGTCGATGCATTGCCCGCGTTGAGTCCTGCCCTTCGCGGAACCCCTGAATGAGCGACGAAGCACAGCGCTGGAAAGAGAAATACCTCAAAAGTATCGAACAGCAGGAAAAGCTCGAGCGTCGCTGGGATGCCCGCCTCGACTTGCTGCGTCGCGGTTTGGTGCGCAGTACGCTGGCCGCCGAGGGCACCGACCGTGCGGTTGACCAGTGCATGAAGGAAATGCGCGAAGTCATTCGCACCAACGATATGGATGCAGGGCTGGCGGCATTGCTGCCGCGCCTGGAAAAAGCGGTGCTCGACTCCGAGCAGCGGCGCGAGACCCGGGTCAATCAAGTCAGCGCGGCGTTGACCGCCCTGGTCAGTCAGCTCCAGGCCTTGCCGTTGCCGCGCGAGGTCAGTCGTCCGCTCAAGACATTTGCCAAGAAGCTCGACGGACGGGTCGGCCAGGCACGTGAAATTCCCCTGCTGCTCGGAGAACTCAGCGGTCTGCAAGGTCAGGCGCTGAGCCTGCTGGACAACCCTGCCGAGCCAAGCCGCCCGGGTTTGCTGCAACGTTTGTTTGGTGGCAGAGACTCGGATACTCAGGCTTCAGAGGCCGGAGTGCTGCAACACGAAGCGCCTGCTTCGAGTCCTGTTGAGCAAGTGTCGGCACCTGTCGCGGAGGCGACGCCTGAGCGGGTGCATGAATCTACAGCACCGTTGCCGATCCGGGCTAATACACCCGCTGTGCAGGAAGTCCCGGCACCCGCCGTGCAAGTGCCGCCCCCGGTGATTGCAGACTCGGTGCCGGTGGCAGCGCAACCGCCGGAAGAAGCAAAGCCATCACCTGAGGTGGTGGCTTTTGTTCCCCCAGTGCTGGCCATCGAAGCTACGCGTACCAAAACGCTGGTAGCAGAACAGGATCTACCGGATGTGGATACGCCGGAAGCACCGCAAATATTCCCGGCACCCGACCCGGTGCCAGCTACTGATTCAATGGCGATCAATCCTGACGAGCTGACGTCCAACGTCCCTCGAGAGGGGAATGACACTTCGCCGTTAATCGATGGCGTTCCTCCCGCGATGGCAGAAGTTTTGGCTGCTCCGGACCCGGAGCAACCTGAGCAGGATGTTCTTTACGCACTGCCCGACTCGCCGGAGCCGTCTTACAGTTCGGTGGCTAAACACATCGAGAGCACGCTGCTGGGACTGCTGGACGATTTGTCGCTGCCCGAGCGCCACCGGCCGCAAGCCGAGGCGATGCGCGACCGGCTGCAGAATGGTTTGAATTGGTACGAACTGCTGCCGATCCTCGATGATCTGGCAGTTTTGATGCTGGCAATTACCGACAGTGGTCAGCATGAGTTCGAGGTTTACCTCAAGCAACTCAATGAGCGATTGGAGTCCTTCCAAAGCAACCTGCAAGCCGCCAGCGAGGGTCATGCCGACAACCGTTCCGCTGCGCGGGAGATGGACACGCAGATCCGTGAGCAGGTCGATGGCTTGCAGAGCAGCATGCAGGACGCCGCGGATCTGGAGGGCCTCAAGCATGTGCTGGAGAACCATCTGGAAGGGTTGCTCGGCACCATGGATCAGCACCAGAAACAGCGCGACGAGCGTGAGCAGGAAGTTGCGGCACGCCTGCAAGGTTTGGCCGAGCGAGTCGCGAGCATGGAGCAGGAGGCTCAGGGTTACCGAGAGCACCTTGAAGAGCAGCGTCAGAAAGCCCTGGTCGATCCGCTGACCGGTTTACCGAACCGGGCAGCCTGGAGCGAGCGTCTGGAGCATGAGATTGCGCAGTGGCAGCAACACGGCAACTCGCTGTTGCTGGCAATGCTCGATCTCGACCACTTCAAGCGTATCAACGATAACTACGGTCACCTGGCCGGCGACAAAGTGCTGAAGATCATTGCCAGCGTGCTGCGCAAGCGCCTGCGCGGTACGGACTTCATTGCCCGTTTCGGTGGTGAGGAGTTTGTCTTGTTGGTGCCCAACACCTCTTTGGCAGTCGGCGCCAAGTTGGCAGAAACCCTGCGCGCGGCCATCGAAGCCTGCCCGTTTCACTTCAAGGGTGAGCGCGTGACGATCACGGTTTCCATGGGAATGACGACGTTCAAAGCGGGAGAACACAGCGATCTTGTGCTGAAAAGAGCCGATCAGGCGCTTTACCGGGCAAAAAATGCTGGCCGAAACCGAGTGGAGCTAAGCTGACGATAAGTGATCCATCGGGTTAAATGCCAGGCTTTGCCGGTCCAGAAGAAGGCGGTACGTTACACTGTTGCATTACTATCTCAGCGTATTGTCCAGATCATGAAATYGATTCCTCTGCTTTTGGTACTTCTGGTCCTGGCGGGTTGCGCCAGCGGTCCTCGAATCGACACCCGCCATCCTTCGGTGAATTTCGACAATCGCGTGCAGTTTATCGTGGTGCATTACACCACTGCCTCGCAGGAGCGTTCGTTGGCATTGTTGACCCATGGCGAGGTCAGCAGCCATTACCTGGTGGGCGATGACAAGAGCGCCACTATTTTCAAACTGGTGGATGAAAGCCGTCGGGCCTGGCATGCCGGGGAAAGCGAGTGGCAGGGCCGGACCTGGCTGAATTCAAGCTCGATCGGCATCGAAATCGTCAATCCGGGGTTTCGCGATACGCCTACCGGGCGCGTCTGGTATCCCTACAGCGAGGCGCAGGTTCAGTCTTTGATCTTCCTGATCAGGGACATCAGCAAGCGCAACAACATCAGCCCGCGAAACATCATTGGCCACAGCGATATCGCGCCGCTGCGCAAGCTGGATCCGGGTCCGTTGTTCCCATGGAAGCGTCTGGCCGACGAAGGGTTGGTGGTCTGGCCCGATGCCCAGGCTGTAGCGCGTCAGCAAGCGTTATTCGAGGCACAACTGCCGAGCATCACCTGGTTTCAGGAAGAGCTCGCGCGTCTGGGCTATACAACGCCGCAGACTGGTGAGCTGGATGTGGCCACCCGGCATGTGCTGGCAGCTTTCCAGATGCACTATCGACCTTCACGGTTTGACGGTACGCCAGACGCGCAAAGCGCCGCGATCCTGCAAGTGCTCAACCAGACAAAATAATGACGCCCGCCCGACGGTCAGGGCTATTTTCTGATCAGTAGCTATAACTCATTGGTAATCCTTCGGATATTCAATGATGGCAGCCGCTAGCGAGACCCTGCGCAGCTGGTTCTATCGCCCTTGGTTTTTGGCGATGCTAGCGGCTGCGCTGAGTGCGGCTTTGCTCTTGGCCGGTAGCCTTGGCGTGGCACTGCGGCAGGTCCAGCAACGTGAAAGCGAACAGATGAACGCTCAGGGCGAGCGATTTCTGGAGCGGCTGGAGCAACTGTTCGGTCAACTGCGCGAAGGCCTGGATGACCTGGAAGCGCAGTCGTTGCGTAGCTGCGACACGGACATGATCGCGACCTTGCAGCAGGTCAGTTTCAATTACCGCTTCGTATATGAAGCGGCCTATATCGATAGCACGCAATTTTGTTCGAGCCGACCGCGGCAGGATGGGCTTTCGGTAATCCGACCACCGGACATCAAAGGACCGACCTACAGTTATTGGCTCAACACCTCGACCGAGCCCGATGAAGACCGTGCAGCGCTGATGTTGGGGCGCGGAAACTTTCGTGTAGCGACTTCACGCGGTCATTTGACCGACATGGTTGATCTGACGCCCGGCAGCAGCCTGTTGGTAGTGGCCGATCATGGCGCTCGAGCGATCCCGGTACTCGGCACGCCACAAGCCTGGCCACTCAGCGACCCTTGGT